>JAJRYU010000201.1 GCA_024275615.1 Planctomycetota bacterium | reverse complement strand
CCGCACCATCAAGGTGTCCTGAGATGTCCATGGGACCGGGCCCCGACAAGCCTCTGTGGGTAAAAAGGAGAGGTCTGCGTCGAGAGAAAAGTGGTTTGCCATGGTCGCCTGCGGCGGCCACAACGACATCTTCGACCGCGATTCCCGTGAGGTCTCGTACCCACGGTGCTTTTACAATGAGGGGCACCAAAGCGGGTTTCGGATTGACGATTTTGTGTCCGAATTTGCGCAACCAAGGGTAGCCGTCACCGGTTGTGCCGGTCTTGGGGAAAGAAGAACCTCCCACTGTCACAACAATCCGTTGGCTGGCAATCTCCCTTTTTGCCGTGTGCAGGAGAAAGTGACTATCCACCTTGTCAACATCAAGGACCGCTTCTTCTATAGCGAGTTCGGCACCACTGCGCTGAAATCGAGACAAGAAAGCCTGCAGGACGTCGTCAGCACGGCCACTTTTTGGAAACACCTTTTCCAGGGGATAAGTCGCAGTGGCGACTCCTTCATGGTCGAGCAGTGCCCGCACATCTTCAGGGCCAAACTCGTGGAGCCCATAGCGCAGAAAACGCCCGCCCTTAGTGCCAAACCAGGTCGCGAGTTCTTTGATCGGCAATGTCGAAGTCACGTTGCAGCGCGTGCCACCGCTGGCAAGAATCTTGATGCCGGCCTTGCGATTTTTTTCCAAGAGAAGAGTCTTGGCACCGCGCTGGGCCGATTCGGTTGCGGCGAAGAGGCCTGCTGCGCCAGCGCCTATGACCACGACATCATAGTCGACCTTTGGGTTCATTCGTCTTCTTTGGACTCAGAGTCGAGTGATGATTTGAACAAGAGCTTGCGATAGTGGCGGAGTTCTTCAATGGACTCAACAATATCTTCAAGGGCTCGGTGAGCACCTTTCTTGGGTGGCATGACGATGTCGCCATACCAGCGCCGTCCTAACTCCTTGATCGTGCTGACATCAATGTTGCGGTAATGCACGAATTTTCCCAAGTTCGGCATGAACTTGTCGAGGAATAGACGGTCGTTGTGAACACTGTTGCCGCAGAGTGGCGAGACGCCGTGGGGGATGAATTTCTTTAGGAATGTCAGGGTTTGAGCCTCGGCCGTAGCCATGTCAATCTGGGAGTCCTTTACCGCTTGGGTTAGGCCGGATTTGCCGTGGTGCTCCGTGTTCCAAGCGTCCATGGCATCAAGATATGAATCAGGTTGGTGAATGACCAAATCCGGGCCTTCCGCAATGATCTCCAGCTGACCATTGGTGACGATGGTGGCAATTTCAATGATTGTGCGCTGGTCAATTTCTAGCCCGGTCATTTCCAGATCGATCCATACAAGATTGCCGTCGTTTACCATTATTACTTCCTTGTTTGCCAGCCAGATACGGTTCTTGAGAATGCTACCACGGATGGCCGCGAAGTCATGAAGGCAAAAGGCATTGATTGATGAAGCGACCAATGGCCTGAATCTCCTCCATTACGACTTCGTGTTGCATGTCATAGGATTGGAAATCGACCTTGTAGCCAGCGGAATCCAGCTTGTTGTGAAGTTTCTGCCCTTGTGAAAATGGCACCATGGGGTCCTGCTTCCCATGGCCTTGGAAGACGGGGATTTTCTGGTTGACCGCTTGCCGTTCTTCATCAAAAGTCGAAGCGCACACCAAATACGTCGAAAGTGCGATGAGCCCAGCCAACTCCTCTGGAAATCTGAGGGCCGTGTGGACGGCCACCGCTCCACCTTGTGAGAATCCAGCGAGGATGATGCTGGTCGTCGGGATTCCGCGTTCAATTTCTTTGGCAACGAGTGCTTTCACGTGGGCCTCGGAGGATCTCACTCCGGCTTCGTCCGCGCGGTTGTCCAAGTCAAGATCGTTGATGTCATACCAGGCAGGCATCACCATGCCCATGTTGATGGCAACCGGGATTTCTGGAGCGTGAGGAAAGATGAAACGTGTGGGTAAGTCTGGCGACAAACCCAAATACGGCACGATGGGGGGGAAGTCATGGCCGCTGGCTCCTAACCCATGGAGCCAAATGACGGAAGCTATAGGGTTTTCGCCGGTCTCAAGCTCGACAGTGGCAAGCAGTTCGTCTGACATCGATCACTCTTGTTCCTGGTTGTGTCAACAATGGGGGGCGTCTTCACCGATGGCCGCAAGAATGGCTTTGGCGAAGGCACCCAGACTTGGGTCCCTGGCCCCCATGACGACAATGGTGTCGCCCGCTACGGTAGCACGAGAGAGCTCAGCAATCAGGTCTGTGCGGTTGAGAAAGAAAGAAGCATCCACTTGGGCGGCCCGCATGTCCTGACAAAGGTCGGCAGACGAGATGTCCTTTGTCACCGTGCCTCCGGCGTAAAATATCTCCGAGAGCATGAGTTTGTCTTCGGGCCCCAAGACATCTCGGGCGGCTTGCACGTAATCGTGCCTCATGAATTTCGTCGGCGCGAATCCATGGGGCTGAAAGACGGCAAAGAGCCTCTTTCCACGAGCTTTTGCCGCGGTCATGGCCGCCCGAATTTTGGCCGGGTTGTGGGCAAAGTCATCGATAACCTCGATTCCTCCCTTGGCACCGAGAATGTCGAAGCGTCTGGAAACCCCGGCGAACTTGGCGATGCCAGCGGCTGCCGCTTGAAGGTCGCAATCCATGACCTTGGCGATGGCCATGGCAGCCAGAGCGTTGAGCATGTTGTGGGCCCCCGGCATCGGTACGCGCACTTTCATATTGTCAATGAAGAAAGTCGAACCGTCCCGGTCGGAAGTGACACAAGTGGGGCGGAAAGTGGCATTGGGGCCCATCCCAAAAACGAGTGCTCCCGGTCGTAATGGCGTGAGTAGGAGATCATCCGCCACGACAACTTGGTCCGTTGGTTGGTGACAGAAGCGTTGGAAGGCCGGCAGCACTGCCTCCACTTCGTCGTGGTCTTTATGAAGATTCAGGACGACTGCTACTTTGGGACGGTAGCGCACCAGGCTCTTGTCACTTTCATCCGCTTCGATCACCAAAGGACCAGTGCCGCAAAAGCTATTTCCTCGCCATAAGTCAGACTTGAGCTG
>JAJRYU010000200.1 GCA_024275615.1 Planctomycetota bacterium | reverse complement strand
TTGCTGATGCCATATATAATTGTCGGATCAGATTGCAGGCGCATCCCTTTCTTCAGGCGCGTCGTGAACAGGGCAGCGATTTGCGGGCGCTCATCGGCGCGGGCTGTTTCCTTCTCGACAATAGAAGCCAGAATGATCGCCTCTTGTGGTGTCTTGATCGGTAAGTCTTGTTGACGCTCTGGCCCCCAGGACCAGAACTGCGGTAGGTGTCAATCCGTAGATCAGCCTCAAGGATATTGACTTCAACTTCGTCGGCTTCTGGCAGCACAGCCACGGTCGCTGCGGAGGTGTGTATCCGCCCCTGAGACTCGGTCTCGGGGACTCTTTGGACCCGATGACCACCAGACTCGTACTGCAGGTACTTGAAGACGGAATTGCCCTTGACGCTCAAAGTGAGTTCCTTGAACCCACCAACGGTCCCTGCCGCAGCCTCCAGAAGCTCGACCTTCCAGCCTTTGAGCTCGGCGTAGCGGCTGTACATTTCAAAGAGCGAGCCAGCGAAAAGGGCAGCCTCATCGCCGCCAGCGCCAGCACGGATCTCTAAGATAGCGTCACGGTTGGCGTCTTCGTCATCAGTCACGAAGAGCTCCCGCAATGCATCCAAGGCCGGGCCGACCTGAGATTCCAACTCTTGCACTTCTTCTTCGAAGAGCAACGTTTCCTCAGGATCTTCCAGAATTGCCAACTCGCTTCGAGCTCCGGCAAGCTCATCCTCCAAGCCCTTGTACTTGCGATAGGCAAGGACCTTGGAGCGCAAGCCGCCGTGTTCTTTCAGCAAAGACGTATATCGACCTTGATCCTGGATGACCTCCGGATCAACAATGAGCGTTTCGAGTTCATCGAAACGCTCAGACATCTTGGCCAAGGCATCAATGAGCGCCATCGGCAGCGAGTATCCTTCCTATTTGGCTTCTGCGCCGTCTGCGGCTTTCTTGTAGCGCTTACGGAACTTCTCAACTCGACCAGCGGTGTCGACAAATTTCTGAGTGCCGGTGTAGAAAGGGTGGCACGCCCCGCAGATTTCCACGCGCAACTCAGGGACGCTGGCACGGGTGACAAACGTACTTCCGCAACCGCAGGTTACATTGCACGTGACGTATTTAGGATGGATGTCTTTCTTCATGACTCTTTACAACTATTGCGCTCACGTCACCAAGGGTCGTTGACTCTCGCGAGCCCAATCCCTTAACTCCCGCAAGCTGAAAGGTTTAGAATGCACCGAACAAAACGGCTCCTAAGATATGGAGGCGCCGACTTGGTCACAAGGGTGAGCTTCTAAAAGGCTCGAGCCCCCCAAGTCCTTATGGACGCAAGGATTGCCGCACGCGACCTTGACAACTCCAACGACAATGTGAGTCGGAGGTTCATCTTCCTGACATTTCTTGCACGTTGTGGGATACTAGAAACCAATCTTCATACACTCAAGAAGATCGAATGCACCCCCACTGTGATAGAAAACTCCCGGTTGGCCTCATTCGACATAGAAGACTCAGGGAGCAAGATGAGCTTTTACATTGAAAAGCGGATCCTGGAGCAAGCTCCTCGGACCCGTGTAGCCATCGTCGAAATTGACGATGTTGAAATCGGTTTTGGCCATGCCAGCCTTGATGACATGAGGCTAAGAGTCGCCAATCGCGTCCGCGATGAGCTCAAAAACGCCACGATGCTGAAGCAGGTGCCTCAGGTCGCTGGTACCGAGCAGCTCTTGGGCATTTTTGATATTGATATGCGGCGCACGGTGACCACGGCAGAACGGCTCTTGCGCGTGATCCTTGAGGGTGGCCCCATGCCCGTCGAGAATGACGCCCTCGATACGGCCACTTTGCTCACACTTTATTACAAGCTCCCGGTATTCCTTCACGATACAAGAACTTTGCGCGGAGACGTCGGTCTCGTTGTTGGACGGGCGAATCGAGATTTTGAGGTCATGCAGGGGCACGATTCGATCCGCAGCGAAGGGCGCCTTTTCCTGAAAGACGAACTGGGATATTTTGCCTCTCCTATAGCCCAAGGCAAAAGAGCGTTGGTCAGTGAACGCTCATCGTCTTTGCTACTCACAGCCCTTTTCCCTGAGAATGTCGGCGATTCAATCGTCCGAGATTTTCTCAAACGAGGTGCTAACTGGCTCCAGTCCTTGGTTGGCGGCGAAGTCTTGCGGGAAGGCATGGTTGGCCAAGCCGAGGCCGTCGAGTAAGTCCCGGTCGATTTCTGCTGCCAAGCCAATGGTCTCCTCCTTCGAAAAAATTCCGTGCTCATGGAATGTCCAGACCATGGCGAGAGTTCACAAGAAGGCACTTCTTGGAGACAGTGATGTTGGCAATCCTCATGAGATCTTTCCTTTGTTTTCCTGCAGTGTTTTTCCTCTCCTGTAGTCCGGCGGCGACTCCAGATGACTCAGGAGCTGAATCGAGAACATCGTCAAGCGCGGGTCAAGCGGTCCAGAAACGTGCTGACGATGACACTTTTGATCGAGTCCTCAAGACAGCGGTGAAGAACGGCAAGGTCGACTACAAAGTCCTTCGTTCTGCAACTCAGGAACTCGATTCCTACGTCGCTCATGTCGCTGAGTTCGATCTGAAGTCCCTGAAAACGAAGAATGAAAAGCTCGCCTTTTTTGTCAACGCCTACAACGCGAACGTCCTAAAGATGGTGCGAGACCGTCCCAAGATTGTCAGCGTGGTCAAAGTAGACGGGTTCTTCGACAAGCTAAAAGTGAAGGTCGCAGGCAGCCAATTGACATTGAACGAATTAGAAGGCAAAGCCCGAGCCCTCGGCGATCCAAGGGTCCATTTCGCCGTCAACTGTGCTTCAGGATCATGTCCAATACTGGAAACAAAGGCCTTTCGTGCCCAAGGTCTTGATGCAAGACTGACCCAGGCAACACGCCGATACCTATTGGACAAGACCTTTGGCCTGCAAATCGACACCAAGAAGAGAGAAGCTCATCTTTCAGAGATATTCAATTGGTATGGCAAGGATTTCGATTCTTCGGGCAAACCCCAAGACATGCTGAAGTGGATTGCGAAGCAGTTAGGCGGTGACATTCAAAAGCAACTGGATGCCACGCCATACACGGTGATTTGGAAGAAGTATGACTGGAGTTTGAACTCCAAGTAGCCGACATGCACTGTGTCAATATTAGGCGAGAGGGTCCTTGAGAAAGTGATCATAGATGAACAGCTCAAGCTTGTTGCGCTGATCTTCGTCGATCCCGAAGGGCAAGAACTTCAATGCGACTTCACTTTTGCCTTCAGGGCGCGGCATCACACGAATGACTTGCCCAACAACTTCGATGAGACCGTCTATCTCAGGGATTTGTATGGTGGCACGAATGTAGTCGGACGTGCTGACCTCCGCTTCAGTGACAAAGGCAACACCACCGAGAGAGAGGTTCTTCGAAAAGCCGACCTCTTCGGTAGAATCATCCTTCTTTTCACCAAACTCCCCTGCTGGCTGAAAACCAACCTTGAAGTAATCAGAAAGTCTGAGAAAACGGCGCTTCTCGATGACTTCAATCGAAGTGTGATCCTGTGGCATGCTTGTCACCTTGCTACTAGCTAACGGGTCAATCTTCTGAATTCCCGATCCCAACGCGCGACAGCGTAACATTCGCCCCACGAGTTTGTCGCACGAAAACTCCAAATCGAGGCGCAGCCACACCTTGAAGCTCCATGAGGATCCCCGTTTCTTATCGACCAATTTCGACTTCAACTCAAGTTGTTGTCTTGACTCGCTTTATTCGCGGCCATGCCGCCACGAAACGCAGCAGGGCCACAGTTGACCACCATCTCATGGAAAATGCCGGTTCCCGAATGCTCCTGGTTATGACCAAATCGAGGGTGTGAATCTTCCTGAATAAATATGCCTCTATCATCCTCCCGTGGTCAATGCCCGATGAATGAAGAACGAATCCAGGACCTCCGGCCTGGGTCGAGCTTAGTATTTTGGGGATGAGGCATGGCGGCAATCGACGAGATTTTCAAGATCATCAAAGAGCAGGGTGCGAGTGACCTTCACATGGCATCAGGTTCCAAACCTATGGTGCGCTTGAGCGCACGGCTTCAACCCATTGAATACGCCGAATTGACCCCAGAACTCAATCGCAAACTCTTGTATGAATTGATGACGCCCGAGCAAGTCAAGGAATTTGACGCCACACGCGACATCGATTTCAG
>JAJRYU010000014.1 GCA_024275615.1 Planctomycetota bacterium | reverse complement strand
TCCTCCCCCAGCCGAATATCCTTGAGGCAAGAAACCGGCTGCGTTCCAAATATGGCCCAGCCCGTTCTGGACAGTAAAACCATCAACGACCAGCCCGGTTGTTGAGCTGATCTTGAAGACCGTCCCAATACCACCGCCATCAACGGTGCTCTGGCCTGGTCCCGCTCCTTTGATTGTCAGAGCCTTATCGATGATCACCAAATTTTCGAAATAGGTGCCCGCAGCCACATTGATGACATCTCCGCTTGGCGAAGCTGCATCGATGGCGGACTGAATCGTTGGATAGGATGCCGTGGGGACGTTGAAGGTGACTTGTCCATGGCCCCAGGAGACAAAGGTCAACAACAGAGAAATAATGAATGGAAAACCTCTCATGTTGATCTCCTAATTTGTTCCCACAAAGACCACGCTTGGCATAGTCCGCACGCCTATTTTGAAAGAAGATGATCGCAGCAAATGCGCCGACTACCAACAGGATGGCAAGATTGGTCCATAATCCATCTTCAGTTTTCTGCCTTCAGATGGGGTGAATACTTGTCCGCTCTCATTGGCACCTCATTCAAACTTGGACTTCTCCGTGCGAAAAGTCAAAAGTTTTCGCAAAGATCCTTCTGCTTATGTAGCACAGGAGGCACAACCGGTTATTAGGGCTCAATCGCGACCGTTTTGGCGGGGAATCAGCATGCTGGAGTGAAACAACAGCAGAGAATTTGAGTTTCAAACTCCATGCTAGCCGTTTTCTTCTGTCCCGTGCATATTTCCGTTGGAGCAGTTTTCGTTAGTTCACCAGCACTCAAGCGAGAACAAGGTGCGTCGATAAGCCTTGGGAGCAGAATGCGCCGCCGAGGCGATAGGGACACCGTTTAGGAAATCACCGCGGCGATTTCTGTGAGCGAACCCAGTTGGCGTAGGATGCTGAGTAGGCGAGTCTTGTGAGCTTCGCGAATAGCTTGGTCCAAACAGATTCCTGCCGCGCCGCAACGACGTTCTAAGCGAAGTTTGATGCTTTGGAACCCTTCGTCGGCGAACAAGTGATGAGCTGCAAGAATGGCCTTCTCAATCTCCGAAGCTGAGCTTCCTACAGAGATCTTGCTCTTCCAGGCTTGAGATCCCAGAGCAAGAGACAAGAAATCCTGGCGGATGGATGCAGATCTCGTGGCATCACAGAGTTGCAAGAAGACTTGTGTCTCATGGGTCCCCAACTCTTCGCCAAAGGAAGCGATGGTAATTCCCTGTTGATAGAGTTGGCTAAGGAAATGACGTCCCATGTAGTCGCAATCGTGGGCGACAGAAGACAGGCCCCGAAAACTGGCATGATCAGCTGATTCAGCCAATCGGGTGTCGAAACTTTCTTCTGATGAGTAGGACTCTGGTTGGGGAGAAACAGCGATGTTCGAGAGTTCTCGAATGGCTGTCCCTGTGTGTGCGGCGACGTATTCAGGGGCCTGAATGCCCATGTCGTTGCACTTGGCAATCACCTCGTCAAGGTAGTCGCAGAATTCGTTCATGTCGTCGGCACCTTGCAAGACGCCAGAGCCACCGATTTCAAATGTTGGTTTTGTATCTCGATGACTCGCATGAACAGAAATAAAGCGCATCAACTCAAGCTCAAGTTCAATTTGCTCGGATCGTTCCCTCGCTCCGCCGAGCTTGCGGCTTGCGTCAATATGAAAGAAAGAAATCCCAGCATTGAGATCTTGGCGCAAGGCACGCTTTACGTTTGAAAGAGAATTGGCGCCTTCCACACTTTGGGCAATTCCAGCACGGCAAAAGGAGACTCGGCCTTGCAGATCACGTTTTTCGACGTATTCAACGAATTCGGCGATACCGTCGAAACCCAAGTACCCTGGGGACATGGCGCCTGAACCAACCTGCTCTGGCAAAATTCGCAAAACACAAGGTCGATCGCTCTCGTTGGCAACCTCGATCACGGCATTGATGGCCTCAACGGTGACGGCTTCCACTTGCAAATGGGTGATGGAGTAGTTGCTCATGGCATCGAGAAGGTTATCGGCGGACATGTCTTTTCCCCTAATTCCTAAGCTAAGCACAACACACGATTGTGCTTGCAGGGCTGTTGGAGGAATCGGAAGAAGAAGCCTGAAACTTTACCCACCATTCGGAAATTGCATGAAAACTCATGCCGAGATGCCCATTCGCGGCAAGAATGGGTGGAAGTATCGTCCATAACCC
>JAJRYU010000199.1 GCA_024275615.1 Planctomycetota bacterium | reverse complement strand
GTCGTCCTCAGCCAAGTTCACCCCGGCATCGGTTGACATGATTGACAGTTCATCACCCAATCGTTGAATCTCGAATGCGGTTTTCAAGGCCATGCTGGCCTGGAGACCCAAGACTCGAAGATAGTGAGTGAGCTCATCGGAACTACTGAGAACACCGTAAGGAACAGTGACATAGAGAGCACCGAAGAAAACTGAACCCACGTTAAGCGGAATGCAGCTGGCCACGCGTTCACTCTCGATTTCGAACTCGGCAGAAAATGACGGGACACCTGTAGAAGCAACTTCTGTTGCCAGGCGTTGTGCAAAAGTCAGTTCAGACCCGGAAAGATCGTTGTGCACAATCTCAAGATCGGAAACTTCATCAAGACGGCTCTTGGCCATCAACAATAGAACACTGTCGGCAAATAGGTCTTGGGTGATTCCGACCAAGCCCTGCAAGATTCCTGGGACTTCGTGAGTCTCGTGAAGTCGATGACTCGACTCCAAGATTCTTCCCAGAATGCGTGCGCGGCGACGTTCGGCACTCAACTCCAGTTCCCCGCCGGCAGAATCCCTCATGAGGGGCTGCGACTGGGTCATGTTTATTAAACTCGTACAAGTAAGCGAGAAAGCAAATGTGACGTTAGATTACCACAGCCCCCCTATCCTTGTGGAGTGGTATTCTCACGGTTTTATCCTGCGGTGACAAAAGAACACCTTTACGTCGCAGGAGCTAGAGGCCCAAGAACCGCACGTAAATACTCAGCAGACGTCTCATGAATGGCGCAACCGCGCCATGGCAGAGGTGGTCTTAGTCCTTTTTCTTGCCGGGCTTGCCACGTTTCTTAGCGTTCTTTTTCTTCTTGCCTTTGACCGGATCCAAGTCTCTTTCGATCTTGTCGCCGGCAGCCTTACGGCGCCAACGCAAAGTCGCTGGATTTCTAGGATCAAACTTTGAATCGAAGGCTTTGACCATGCGCTCAAGGGCCTTGTCGAGAGCTTTCTTGCCTCGACCGATTTGCTTTTCAGCCTTTTCTTTGGCTGTAGTGCTACCCATTTGGACAAGAGCATAAAGGGCCGCTTGATTGGACTGCCGACGACCGCGTCCACCACCACGCCGTCCGCCACCAGATCGCAATGCCATGGTTAAGAGATATTTCTCAGCTTTGCTACCGACCTCAAAATTCCCAAGAGCAATGGCAGCATTACGTTGAACCAAGCGGGACTTGTCTCGCAACGACTTCAATAACACCGCTTCCACTGTCTTTGTGTTCGGACCGCAAGTCCCCAACGCTCGGACAAGGTTCTTACGAACGCGCTCTTCCTTTTCCTTCTTCAATTGCGCGATCAGAGGTCTAACTGCAGTTTCTTCGGCGGTGTCTTCGAAGGCGACAGCAACGTGAGAGCGCACCAGCGGATCGGAGTGCTTTAGCAATTCCTCCAAGACAACAATGCCAGCTTTGTCGCCTTTGAATCCATAGGCCAAAGCCATACCACTCAATCGAATGACCGGCGCTTTCTTGTCGGACAACAATTCGGCAAGAACCGTTTTTGCTTCTTGGTCCTTGTCACGTTTGATGAGTTGTCGAGCCAGTTCCTTGATCTTGTTCTTAAATGTCGATTGAATAATCAGCGCCTTCAATTCGCGAGCCGTCTTTTCACCCTCACCAGCCTCTTTTGTTCTTGCTGGAGTGTCTTTCTTTTTGTCTCCGCTCTTTGCCTTGGTTTCGGTTTTGGCAAGTCGTTTTGGAAACAACTCGCCCAAGACAGAATCCCACAGGGCGAGGAGTTCGGCTTTGGTCACGAAGTAGAGCTTTGATCGTAGCAACTTGCCATTGGGCCGGAGAAAAACATGCTGAGGTGCGACCACTTCATTGCTATTGAAATAGGTCTTTCGCACGGCAAGTTCTGCAGCCACATGATCACCGCATGAAATGAACCCGGCCCGTGGACAGTGACCATCGCTATCAGGCTGATGGCGGAATTTGCTGATGAACAGGCACACGAATTGCCGACTCTTGGCAACCACCTTGGCGTCCCGATAGTGTTCTTTCACGAAACGATCGTTGGCAGCATCGTTGTCCATGTTGACGCAAATAAGAATAGGTTTCTTTTCGCTTTTTGCCGTCGCGAGTGCCACGTCCAAGCTCTTTGCCCAGCGGATTTGGTTTTGAGCCAACAGGCCCCCTGGAAGTAAGCAAATCAACAAAAGACCCAACCATCGGCTCAACATCGCAAAACCTCCTTGATTGCCCCGTGCCCGGCGCAGATTGCGACGGACCGAGAGCTGCTGGGGTTAGAACCCTCAATCGAGCGAGAAGTTGCGGAAAAACAAGGGATCAAGATCGATCGTAAGGTGTGAAGGGCGGCGATTGGCCAGCGGCAAGAAGCGATCGCCAGTCACTTCTGAGGGTTGGATAGTGAGCTAGACCTTCTTCGACGAGCACCGGCACATCTTCGTTCTTGCGAGAAAACCGGCGGCGTAACCTCTTCGACTCATCCCGATAAAAATCCCCCTCTTCCTCATCGATCCGGCAGACGGCACACCAGAATCCCACTGCTTGTCGGATGTATTCTCTGGTCACTGTGTGGGGCAAGTCAACGAGTGGGCACTTCCCCTCGGCGGATTCGTAGTCATAGACCAAACCGACGATCACACCATCATGATCGAAATAGGGCAAGAAAGGAAAACTCCTGCAATTGAGGCTACGATTGGCACGCTCGTCAAAACAGGATCGGGTGCAATGGGCGAGCTGATAGTCTGGTAGTTCATCGGCCATGACTTGCTCAGACTTGCAGGTCGGCTTGAACGCCTGCCACAAGTCACTGCGACCTTGTAGCTCGACGAATTCTTGGTGATAGAGAACTGGGATAACACCCTCACTTTCACAACAGACCGGCTTGCCGTTGTTGAGTGGCGCACAAAGCTGGCCGCAGTCAAAAGCCGTCACTGGAGCGTCAAAGTCCTTCAGAAGCTCAGTAATTGGAAGACGAAGACCTCGCGCCATCAGTTCTTGCCCTCAGTGAGGCTGGCGACCTTGGCGCGCCACGCTCTTTCGAATTCGTCAAAAGAAACTCCCAAGGTTCTCTTGTACAACGAGGGAAACGCCTTCTCGAAGTGGATACGTTTGTAGTCACCAACTTTGTGTTTCCTCAAATTGACTTCAATGTTGAAGCGCAACCAGAGTTTCTTGAATTTCTCGATACCGTATTTGCGGATCATGTAGTCGACGTAGGAAATACCTGCGCCATGCTGGGCATTTTTGCGTTGGTGGGCGTGTAGCTTGAGGATGGTTGGTAAGCCCCCCTCCTTGTACATCCGAGTGGCAAAGCGATGAGGATTCTTGCCTTCATCTGCGAGATAGTTGCAGAACCCCTCTACCAAGGACCGAGACATGGGCCTCGATCCACCCCACCTGGTACAGAGCTGAACAGCAAGGGTGTGTTTCACCGAAAACTCCGAGTCAACAGCGCTGTAGCTGAACCACCAAGAGGAATCCCAACCGTGGGCTTCTTGGCGTCCAGTCATCATGCTCGCTTCATCATCGGTCTCGAAGACATAGAGGTGCCACGGGTCCGGCATATCGATACCCAGGAATGCCACCACTTTGTTGATCCACAGATCCAGATCTTGGCCATATTTTCGCCGTGATTCTATAGTCTGGAATTGTTTCAGGGTCTTGGAGAAGTGAATGAATAGGTGGGCGGAATCGTAACGCGGCCACTCGTCAAGTTGCACCATCATGCGAACGAGGTTGTTGCCACGTTTGGCGCTCTTGCGATCCGCTTTGCCGCCATCTCGGCGCAAGATCTTGAAGTTCTTCCGCGCAGCGCGCCATTTTTCCTCGAGAAGATCGATCTTTCCAAGATTGAGCAGAGCCGAGTGCAAGACATCTTCGCGCATGAACTTCATTTTCTTCATGAATTCGAAGCGTTCTCGAGCCAACTTCCTTCGTCCTTCGAAGAAATAGAGTTGCCCAAGAAACTGCTGCGCTTTGATATGGGAAGGCATCGTCTCGATGGCAAGTTTGAGTTTTTCTTCCGCACCTTTTTTGTCGCCAGCACGCCACTTCATGTTGCCGTAAGTGATGAGAGTGGGAACGTCGTTGCCACGATCAGCAAGAATGCTGTCATAGACCTTCCATGCTGCCTCGAATTCACCCTCAACATTGAGTTTGCGGGCTTGCTCGAATCGAGGATCAATCTCAGCGTCGGGATCGTCCAGTTCTGAGCTACCACCCACTTGGGCATAGGATGCTGCGGCGACTAGGCAACACACCAGAATCATGATCGTCCTATCGACCAAGCGACAAAGGTCCAACCGTTCCAATATTACGTACCGCATGATTGATCTCCTCCCCCAAACACACAAGGCTGGGACGGCCATTGTGCGATCCCCGAGTCCAGAGGGCAAGGTTTCACGAACTCTCAGCTAGGTAAAAAAAGACCGTCCCGATTAGGACGGCCTTCTTGCAGTTTTTGCGCTTCATGTGCCAGCGCGATTTAATGCCTCGCTCTGACTGTCAACTCTACTGCTCGAGTTTCTTCTTCGCATAGGTGATTTGCTTGGAGGACTTCGATATCGTCGTGGATTCCATTTCAAGATCCGAGTCTTGCCGTGATCCTGACATCGAACTCGAATTATTGCCCTCAAACTTTGAACTATATAGCCAGCCGTTACTGATACCGATGAGAACGGTCCCGGTCTTCTTGGCCGATGATTCCCGGCTCATGCGCTCACTTTCCATGGACGATTGGTCCTCCATGAGAACTTCGAATTCTGCGCATTCGACACCAAAAACTGTCTTTGTACCTCTCAAGATCATCGACGCTTTCAGAGTTTCTGGTTGCTTGCCGGCATTCGTGGGCGCTTCTCCCCCACGTCGCCTGCGTCCACGTCCCATCCTACTGCCACGAAAGCGCTGGCCCGCAGACGCAAGAAGTCCGAAACGTTTCTTGTCGAGGGTGATTGTTTCGCCGATGGCAACCTTCGATTTCCCGAGAACGGTCATCATGTCAGGTCCCCAACCGGTGAATTTGCCATCTTTCGATTCACGGCGGAGCACCAACTTGGCCACGCTCTCACTGACGGCTTCGCCCTTTTCGTTGGTCACTTTTGGCGCCGCGCCGCTAAAGTCGAGATTGAATGTCAAACCGTCAAGATCGCTCAGACTCGCTCGTTGACCAGCGCCCTCGCCGCCCGAACGCCTACGGCCGCCCCGACGGTTGCCAAAGCTGGGGCGGACTTGTGCGGCTTTCTTGTAGATCACCCGCGCTTTCGTCACCACGCCCGCCTTGGTGGCTAAAATAGTGACAACACGGTTAATCGTCGTCGTTGCCAGCGATTTTCGCGGCTCATCGATCTCACCATTTCTGGTCACCTCTCGGGTGCTGGAGCTCTCTGACTTACTTAGAAAACCAAAGAAATCACCTGCGCTTGGCGCTTTCTTGGTGAATGTGATGGTTTTGGTTTCTTTTTTCTCTTGCGCAGAGAGCGGCGCAAGACAGGTGACCACAAATATGGCCAAAATGATTGGAGGAAGAACTCTTGGCATTTCTTGACCTCCGCTTTCAGTTTCTTGAGAAATCGAATGTTGGTCCGTCCTCTACCAAAGAAGGGTGGTACTTGGCACGGCCATCCACCAAAACACAAGGAATCCCCCAAGGTCCCGCAGATTCTGGGCAAAATCTGTCTTTGAGGTGATTGCGGCAATTCCGCCCGGGTTCCGTGAATGCTGAGCTTAGCCTGACTGGCAATGATGACTGAATGAGGTCGTGAACAGAGAGGGACTAGCGGCGGAAGCGATTAAGAGCGCCAATGAGGGCACCACCAAGATTGGCGATGGAGATTTCTGGCCAAGGAATCGGCCGGGCCTTGTCTTTAAGCGCACGAACTATGCCGCACATCATATGCTTCGGCGCCAAGAGTTTGTTCATGATCCCATCCCATGGGCGATCATGACTGGGTCGAAGCAGGATCATGGTGAGATCGTCATCACAACCATCGCCAATCAAGGCGACCAGACCGTGGACGATTTGTTCAGGTTGACTTGGATCAGTCTTCCGCAACCATTCCAAGAGTTGAGCTTGGCCCCGCCGTGCGCTGCCTCCCCCCATGGTCTCAATCAGACCATCGCTGTAGCACAAAAGAAGATCGTCAGGCCTAAGTCGGCAACGGACCTCGTCATAACCGACGTTCTCCACAACTCCCAAAGGCACATTCCGAGGTGTGGGGTCATCGCTCATGGCGG
>JAJRYU010000198.1 GCA_024275615.1 Planctomycetota bacterium | reverse complement strand
TGACGAGGAGATTGCTTCCGGCCGCGAATTCGATCGGAGTTTCGCCTTAGGTCTCCATGTGCCGGGAGGCTTCGGGCGAGTCCTCGACCTTTCTCGCTGCCATTTGCAAGATGACCGCATGGATCAAGTTTTTCGTGCCTGTCGCGCCTATGCCCAAGCTCATGAATTGGGGGCATACAATCATGTGACCCATGAAGGTTTTTGGCGCTTTCTGATTCTTCGCCAAGCAAAGACGAGCGGCGACATACTTGTTCATGTTGTTACACGCGAACGCAACGAAGGCCTGATGACAGAATTCTGTGAAGCGGTCAGCGCTGCTTCCGAGTCGGTGGTTACCATCACCAATGGGGTGACAGCAAGTATTGCCGACACCAGTGCTGGGGCGGAGATCTTTTGTGACCACGGTTCGGGGCTTATTGTTGAAAGAGTGAATGGCCTCAAGTTTGAGGTTTCCTCCTCATCTTTCTTTCAGCCCAATACGGAGACCGCTGGTATCATATTCGAGCAAGTTGCTGCCTTGGCGGGAGATGTGGACGGCAAAACCGTCTTGGACTTATTTTGTGGTACAGGTACTCTAGCTTTGGTCATGGCCAGACGGGGCGCTCGAGTCATCGGTTTGGAAGTTGTCCCTGAGGCCGTGGCCTGCGCTGAACGTAACGCCATTCTTAATGGCATTGCGAATACTTCGTTCGAAGTGTGTGATCTCATGAAGGGATTGCCGGAGTCGATCGGTCCTGTCGAACTTGTTGTCACCGATCCACCGCGAGCCGGAATGCACAAGAAGACGATCAAGCAGCTCGTTGAACTCGCGCCGCAACGAATCATATCGGTTGGCTGCAACCCAAAAACTCAAGCAGAGAATATTCGCGAGTTGATTGACCGAGCGGGTTATCGAGTTGAGAAAATGACAGCCGTAGATCAGTTTCCCCAAACACCACATGTTGAGAACGTTGCGCTCTTGGTCAGAGGCTAAACGCACCGTGCAGATGAGCGATTGTCCGGAGCACAGCTGACTCGAATTGTGGCGTAGGCCCAGCGAAGGGATGGCGGCAGCCCATGACGTGATCGGCGCCATCCACTAAGTAGATTTCCCCGGCGCCGTCGCTGAACCTTGCCAGATCATAGACACTTTGAAGCGGCACGGATTGATCTTCCTTGCCATGAATGAAAAGCGTGGCTGCTTCGATATTCTGAACCTGCATACTCAAGTCAAGTTCTTTTGGCATGGGGTTCGTGTCTTGAAAGGCTGAGAGATTGAGGCTCATGTCTTGACCGGTTCGCCCGTTGACAAATTGCCAGTGCCCCGATTCCAGAAAAGATTCTCTGGCTTCTTTCGGAAAAGCAGTCGTGGCGACGCTGGCCCACGTCACGACGGCCTTGATCGTTGGATTCTTGGCAGCAGCGAGAAGAGAAGCCGCGCCGCCGCGACTATGGCCAATGAGAGCGACATCGCTGACGGAGAATGGCATGTTAGGCGACAAGGTGCCGTTCGTAACGGCGTCGACAACGATTCCAATGTCGGCGACTTCAAAGCTCGTACGGTTGTTGGCGAATACATCGAGCCTAGTGAATTCCTCTTGCTGCCTCCCCAAACCAACCCCATTGTGAGAGGTGTTAATGCGGCATGCAGCGATTCCTGAGGCGGCAAGGCGATCGCACAACTCGGGAAAGAAGCCCCAATCCTTGAAGCCCTTGAAGCCGTGGACGACGACTGCCAAAGGATGAGGGCCTGCGTCCTTCGGAACGTGGATATCCCACGCTATCGGCAGCCCTTCGCTGCCAACAATTGTGCCACTCAGCATGGCAGTTTCTCATGAAATGTCAGACTCACATCGACTTGTGAACTCGTTTCCGGACAATAGGTGCGGCAGCTGTCAGCCGGATCGCCGTATGTGTGGATTGTGACCGAGGGGGAATTCGTGTGATTCGTCATCGTGTGCAAGTTTCGTAGTCTCGGTGGCCGTACTCCGACGACACAGCCGGCATCGAGTTTGCCTTCTCCGCACGCTTTCAACGATTGTCCGGTATCCTTGGGCTCTGAGTAGTTTACAACCGACATGGAGTTAGTGTAAGTGCCCACAACACCCCAGGACTTGTGGTCGTGAGGAAGGGTTGTGGCGCCGGCTTTCCAAACCAAGGCCATGACGACAAATCGACCGTCTGGATCGGCGTGAAGCAGGTTGCGCGTGTAAGGGATGCCTTCTTTTTCAATGAGGAAGGACTGGGGAATCAGATTCTTTGTTTGCAGCAAGCGTTTCTTGAGTGGCATGATCGCCGCAACGAGGTCGCTGCGATTCTCGATCTTTGATACCAACTCGTCGACGGCATCAACGTATTCGCGTATACCGAACTGTTCCATGAAGAATCCTCGTTAAGTAGAAGGCGATCAACGAGGTCATGATAGCGAGATCGTCAGGAAAGGAAAAATAAAAGAGGAGCCCAGGCCAACTGCCGCCGGAGGGATTTGCCGTCCGAATTGTCCGGGGCTCCCGACGAAGCC
>JAJRYU010000197.1 GCA_024275615.1 Planctomycetota bacterium | reverse complement strand
CCTCCCCCGCGCCCAGCGGACCAGGTGCCCGTGCCTTCGAAGGACGGAGGTGGTCCCAACTCCCAAGTGCCACTGACCAGTCCTCTGGTCAGTGCTCCCCCTCCAAACGAGCCCGAAGCGCCGGGTGCCGTGGTTGCTGCCCTGAGCAACCACGACAAAGCCACTCCAACCTGTGCCACCAAGGCAACTTCAATTTCGGTGCCTTCTTCGAACCCCCCCTGCCCCACTCAAGGCCCATCCATCATCTTCAAACCCAGTATCCCGCTCAACCATACCCCGATATCCACATCCCCCTCATCCAGCCGAACCACATCCATCAACCGCCCATCAGGACCAATCAACACGCCGGCGGTACGCGCCCCAGGAGCAAACAAATCAATCGAATCCCGAGGCGGATGCGTCCACAACACCTTGGCGAGCGCCGCCTCAACACCCGACAAAAGCGCATCCCCTTCAAGTTCGCTCCACTTGCCGGCAAACGCCCCAAGCACTTCCCGCGAAAACTCCGGCACATCGAAGACCGCAACCGGACGAACAACGACCCTCGGCCGCCGAACCCCCATCGCCGCAGCATCCACCGCCATCAGCGTTCGCGCACGCGCAATCGCCCCCGGCAAATCAGGAACCTCACCAACCGATCCATCAAGACGCTCGAATATCAACAGCAGCCCATCCGCCCGCCTCTGCCCGCGAGGCATCCGCTCGCCATCGAACACACCGCGAAGATCAACGCGTCTGCTCGCACTGTCAAAGACCCCAAGCCCCCCGACCATTTCTCCGGTCTTGATCGCTGCAGGTTTCGCCTTGAGCGCACGAATCGACGACACCCGCCCACGCCCCCCACGCCCCCCACGCCCCCCACGCCCCCCCTGATCCACCCCCCAAGATACGGGGTCCCCAGCCTCGATCGGCAGGTAGGTCAACTCCAGCCGCGTCACCCTGTCCGCCCGTCGTATCACAACCATCTCCGAAAACGGCTCCCCCGGACGAACTTGCGAAACCGTGTGTACGCTGATCGAATCGGCTTCAAAAAACACCATCCCGTCCATCTCCGGGTCCACCTGCTTGCTCGGCTCCGTCGGCCAATCATGCCCCACCAACGCATACGCCTCCGTATCACCCTCGATCCAACGCGCCATAACCCCCGACCAAATCGCCGGCAGATGCGTCCGCAGCAGAAGCCCGAGGTCCTCGCCGCGAACCTCGAAAATCGTCGTCGGATCATGCGTATGCCAGGCCTCAAGCACCGCCCCATCGACCCCGCGTCGCCCCAGAACCCGCACCGTACCCAGGTCCAGCCGAAACTGATCCTCCCCGATCCGAAGTGCATACCGGCTCTCACGAACCCGCTCGACTCCATCTTGCACGATCTCAAGTCGAACCCTGACCTCCCACGCTGCAGCCAAACCGGGTTCACCCACCCCCGCCCGACCCCAAGCAGCCGCACAAAGCACCACCAGCAACCCGAGAGTTCGCACCGCCATCATGTCAGTTTCCCCAGATGTTCCGCCACGGTCGCCGCTGTGCCCGGCACGATCCGGTCCGGCACCAGTTCGGCCAACGGCTCAAGGACAAATCGCCGTTCGATCAGCCTCGGATGAGGCACGATGAGCCCGGGCTCGTCCATGAAATGGTCGGCATACATCAGCAGATCCAAATCCAGCGTCCGAGGCCCCCACCGCTGCTCACTGTTTCGGTCACGCCCCAAACTGCGTTCGATGTCGAGTAACAACTCCAGCAAAACCCGCGGCGAAAGGGTCGTGCGCAACTCGATCGCAGCATTGAGAAAGGCGGGTTGGTCAGTGACGGGGCCGACCGGAGCGGTCTCACGGATGCTCGACATCGCCACGACCTCAACGCCCGGTGCGGATTCAAGCGCCTCGCGAGCCTTGTCGAGATGGGTCTGTCTCGGTTCGATGTTTGAGCCGAGGCCGATGAATGCGGGAGCGGTGGTCATCGGTCAAGTGTATGGGTTGGAAGTGGGCGCAGAAAAAGGCCCGGCCATTGGTAGGGCCGGGCCTGAGTGGGTGCAATCGGTCTTGCCCGGTGTAAAACTACTCGACTGGTTCGAGTTCCTTGGCCCGGTGCTGCATTTGGGCCTTGAGTCTCTGGAGAATCGAGCTGTGCATCTGGCTGACGCGAGACTCGGAAAGGTCGAGGGTGGCGCCGATTTCTTTCATGGTCATGCCTTCGTAGTAGTACAGGATGACGATGAGTCGTTCGGCCCTGCTGAGCCCCTTGGTGATCAGTTCCTTGAGGTCGCGTTGATGGATCTGACGGATCGGGTTGATCTGCCCGTCATCTTTAATGACTTCGATCTCACGAACTTCACGAGAATGATCGGATGGGTAGGCTTTGCGAGTGATGCTGGTCATGGCGACAGCACGAGAATCTCGTTCGTACTTTTTGAACTCATCGGGCGCCAGGTCCAGACTCGTGGCCACTTCCTCGGCGGATGGATTTTCGCCGGTCTTCATCTGAAGCCTCGAGCGTGCCTGCTCGACCTTGGCTGTTCGGGAACGCACCAGCCTCGGGACCCAGTCCATGTGACGCAGTTCATCGAGGATTGCGCCCCGGATTCGGTTTGCGGAGTAGGTTTCGAACTTGACCGCCCTATCGAGGTCATAGGCATCAATGGCGCCCATAAGCCCGAACTGGCCGGCTGACATGAGATCGTCAATATCGACTTCATCGGGGAGTCGGGCATAAATGCGTTCCGCGTTGTAGCGGACCAAGTGCAAATACTTTTGCATGAGGAAGTTTCGAAGTTCCTGGGAGTGCGTCTTGGCGTACTCGACCCAGATTTCTTCGATCGGTCGCTGGGCCAGCGAAGACTCGCTCGCGACCTTTGCTGCCTGTCTTGCGACATGGCGTCCATGATTCCGCGCTATTTGCCTCATTGAGGCATCAGATGCTGCCATCGGTCTTCTCCTTGACCCTCGGCCGGAAGGGCGGAATGCCCTTCCATCTTCCGTGACTATTCAGCCGTCCTGGCTTGACAATCCAGTATACCGAAAGTTCTCGCACAAGATTGGAAAGAAAATGCTGTGATTGTTCAAGTTGTGTCGGATCATGCGGATGTTGAGCCCTGTGGGGCTGCGAGTCTTGCTTCGAGTTGAATCATTTCGCTTTCGTCAGCAGGGTTCTTGGACCGATATTCGCTCAAATACTCGTGAATTGCGGCCCGAGCAACCGAAGCGACTGCGATTCCCAGTGCTTGGCCGAAGGCAAGCGCAATCAATGCGCGGGAGAGAATTGTGACGCCGGAGTTTTCCACAGCCAATCCACTGAACAGTGCGACAAGGAACACACTGATAGCAATGACCGCTGAAATTGTTCTGGTTTGCGACTGGGTGGTCAAGTGATGCCCCGGTGTTGTGATGTGGTGCGATATACCTCCACGACATCAGTTTCGGAGCATATGAACAGCGTCTTGAGTCGTTTTCACGAAATCATGCTGCTTTTATATTCTCGGTCCGACCAACCAGTTCCAGCGACTCGATTTCGACCCCTGAGACGACCTCGTTGTATCCAAGGATACCGGTCGTTGGTGCATAGGGCTCGACCACTTGCCTAACAATCGCTCGGACCCTTGGAGAACAGATAACAACTGGAGTCACACCACTGGCCGACGCAGCACTCTCCAGAGCATCGCTGATTCTTGAACCAAACTCCTGGGCCACGCGTGCGGGCATGCTGATGGTGGTCACTCCGCCCGAACGATCTACGAAACTCTCCATTTCATCTTCAAAATCTGGATCGAGCGTTACGCATACAAGCCTTGGTTTGCCATTCTCCGAGATGTGCGAGAACATCTGGCAGATTGTTCGCTTGAGGCCGTTGCGAACATACTCAACGAGAACATCAGTATCCTTGGTCTTGGTCGCCCAGTCGGCCAGAACCTCGAGGATCGTTTCGAGATCGCGTACGGGGATGCGCTCACGAAGCAGGCATTGCAAGATTTTTTGAAGCTCGCCAATACTGATAATCGTCGGAATCGTTTCCTCAACCAGTTTGGGTGACTTTTCCTTGAGCCCTTCCAGGAGATTGTTAACCTCTTCCCGAGTGAGAAGTTCATCGGCATGCTCGCGGACTATCTCCGTAATATGGGTCGCAAGGACACTTGTGGGATCAACGACTGTATAGTTGAGAGACTCGGCTCGCGTCTGCTGTTCCTGAGGTATCCACCACGCATCCAAGCCAAAAGCGGGTTCATGAGTTGGTGTTCCCTCAATCTTACCCAGTGTGATTCCTGAATCCATTGCGAGCATCTGATCGGTATGCAGCTCCCCTGCTGCAACGGTATTCCCACGGATTTTGACGCGATAATCTCCGGGCTGAAGTTGCATATTATCCCGTATGCGCAATGGCGGCATGACCAAACCCATTTCCACCGCGAGTTGACGACGCACCGCGCTTATTCGATCGAGAAGAGTCCCCCCCTGATGGACATCGATGAGCGGTACAATGCCATAGCCGACTTCGAGTTCAAGGACATCGACACGAAGTAGATTTTCAACTGGAGGTGGATCTCCCGGCACCAGTTCTGCTTGTTCCATAGCCTCGGCTTCACAGAGCATTTCATCACGCTTGCGCCTACGAACGATGGTATAAGCAAGGAGGCCCAGAGTTCCTGAAGTCATGAGCAACGGAATGGTGGGAAGCGGCGTCATAGCAAGGAGAGCAAGGAACCCCGAGGTGATGGCCAAGCCCTTTGGTTGACTGACAAGCTGACCTGTAAGTTCTGTTCCGAGATCTTGCTTGGAACCTGATCGGGTTACGATGAGTGCGGACGCTATTGCAATCACAAAGGACGGAATTTGACTCGTGAGCCCATCGCCAATTGTAAGGCGTGTGAAAACTTCGGCTGTTTGTCCTGCCGGCCAACCTCTTTCGATGGCTCCAACTGCAAACCCTCCAAGGATATTGATGCCGGTAATGATCATGCCAGCGGTTGCATCACCCTTGACAAACTTGCTCGCACCGTCCATCGCACCGAAGAAATCTGCTTCACGGGAGACATCAGCTCTTCGTGTCTTGGCTTCATCTTCATCAATGAGCCCGGCTGAAAGATCTGAATCAATGGCCATTTGCTTTCCGGGCATGGCATCCAGAGTGAATCGGGCCGCAACTTCACTAATTCGGCCAGCACCTTTTGTGATGACCATGAACTGGACAATCATCAAAATCATAAATATGACGACGCCTACGAAAAGAGAATCGCCGGCGACGAATGACCCAAACGCACTAATAACATGCCCCGCAACACCCATGGCTTCCTCTGGGGTCGATGCATCGGCGGTGAGGATAAGGCGAGTAGAAGCGATATTCAGTACGAGACGAAACAAAGTTGTTGCCAACAACAATGACGGAAAGACTGAAAAATCGAGCGCTCTGTCCAGGTAGAGAGTCGTGAGGAGAACGATCACACCCAGTGAAATATTGAGCGAGATCAGTATGTCCAGTATCGCTGGCGGTAACGGAACCAACAACACGACAAGCATGCCGACGAACCCAATTGGTACGATGAATGAGCGATAACGAGAAATGGCATTGGCCACGCCGCTAAAACTGCTCTCGCTTTTTCCCAGTTCGTCTTTTGACACCGCGACCTTTATCCTTGTTTATGCGACCGAAGCTTCCTTTTCCGCCTGGGCATCCATTCTGTAGACATATGCCAAAAGCTCCGCAACTGCCTCGAAATGAACAGACGAAATCGCATCGCCAACATCTGTTCCCCAGTAGAGCGCCCTTGCTAATGGTGGCCTTGCAATAATTGGAACTCCTGCAAAGCGGGCAAATTGCCTGATACGAAGTGCGAGAAAATCCGCACCCTTTGCAACGACGATGGGTGCGTCCATACTCTCTTCGTCATAGCGTATCGCGACGCTGAAATGGGTCGGGTTAGCAATTATCACATCTGCCTTCGGCACATCTTGCGCCATTCTCTGCATTGCAATCTCCCTCGCCATTCGCATTCGCTTTCCCTTCATCTGGGGGTCGCCTTCCATTGAGCGCCGTTCGTCCTTGACCTCGTGTTTGGTCATTTTGAGATCCTTCTTGTGCTGCCATCTCTGATAGACCAAATCCACGAATGCCAATGCGAGAAGAAGCACAACCAGCCATATTGCGAGCTCTAATCCAATTTTTCCAATTGCACCCATGGCCGAAAACGCGTTCATCTGTGGAAGAACAACCAGTATCGACAACCTCTTCATGACGACCATATACGCGACGCCAATAACAACCACTAGCTTGAGTATATTGACTCCCGATTTAACCAGGCTTCGTATAGCGATGAGCTTTTTGATACCTGCAACCGGATTAAGTTGGCTGATCTTCGGCTTCAGAGGTTGAAAAGTGAACAATAAGCCAACCTGAACAAGCTGGGTAAGATAGGCTGTGATCAGTATCGCGAGGAAAAGTGGAGCAACGAGCTGAATTGCTGAAAATGCGAAGTTCTTCACCGTTGGCATAAGTGACTCTAATCTCAGTGATGAACCAAACACATCGAGCAAGAGTGCATCCCTGATTATTCTGGCCAACCCCGACCCTACTCCAGGCCCAAATGCCAAGAGGATGACAATTGCAGCGGCGAGCCCAACTGCAGCATTTATGTCGGAACTCTTCGGTACTTGCCCTCTATTCCGCGCGTCCTGAAGCCGCTTGGGTGTGGCGTTCTCTGTTTTCTCCCCCATATCTTCAGCCATATTCCGCTCGATTCATTAATATGTCTGGACCCATTGAATGAGACCATCGAGGCTTCTTAGAGTCTCTTCGTGTATAACAGCATTGATGGAAACGAGCGCAATTGTGAGAATTGTCAACCCCGTGAGAATCTTGGCTGCGAATCCCACTGAAAGAATATTGATTTGCGGCATTGTTTTCATGACAAATCCCATCGAGATCAGAGATAAGAGAATTACGCCGAGAACCGGGGCTGATAGTCGTATCGCAAGGTCAATACCCGAGTTGATCAGTTCGACAACCAGATCGATTGGAACATCCTTCGCGGAAAATGCTCCCGTTGGTATGCGATCGAAGGTTTCTAGAAGCGCGACTAGTATGAGATCTAAACCACCGACGCCGACATAAACAGTTATTCCCATTGTGAAAAGGAGTTGATTGATGACGCCATTGGATCCTTCCATTTCCGGGTTATATGCCTGAGCAAGGCCGAGGCCCATTTGATAGCCCATAAGAAATCCAGCCATTTGAACAGCTATTAGAGGCATAGACGCGATCAGTCCAATCACAAATCCGATCAGAAGCTCTGAGAAGATTACCAGACCCATTGAGGGAAGATCTGAGACAACTTCTTGAGAGAGACCTGTTTGTTGTGCCAGCGGAAAAACGGCTGCAGATAATGTGAAGGCGAGAAGAGCCTTGTATCTTCGAGGAATGCTCGCGCTAGAAAGTACTGGCGTCAACACGAATATACCGGAGATTCGTGCGAGAACCAGAACAAACGGAATAGCCAGAGGTGAGAGGTGATCGACGAGCGGCAACTTTGGATCCTAAAAGAGAGTGAGCCGAGACTGGGCGAACTCCACGAGCTGGATTGAGACCCAGGGGAGTAAGAGCGCGGCGACGATGAGCATGATTGCTATTTTTGGCACGAAGGTCAGGGTCTGGTCCTGGATGCTGGTTACTGATTGAAAGAGGCTGACCAGTAGGCCGATGGACATTCCGGCCAACAGAATTGGTGATGCAATCTTCAATACGGTGAGGAGTGTCTCTCTTACGAGGAAAACTGAACTTTCATCATATTGCATCTTTTAATCTCCACTCTCTACTTGCTTTTACGGGATTTTTCATAAGGCAGAGCAAAAGAACAGCTGGCATGGCTGCCGCCTGTGCACTCATTCGGTCAATCATGCCGTCCTGGACAAATGTTTCGAGCAAGCTTGAGACTACAAGTGTCCAGCCATCGACTAGAACAAAGAGTAATAGTTTGAATGGGAGTGAGATGAGCACCGGTGGAAGCATCATCATGCTCATGGAAATGAGCAGACTGGCGATTACCATATCAATAACGAGGAATGGAAGATAGACTCGGAAGCCGAGGAGAAATCCGACTTTCAACTCACTGAGCATATATGCTGGAATCAGAGTGATCATGTCAACATCTGATCTGGTCATCTCCTCGGGAGCTGATGTATCTACGCCTCGGTAGTTGAGAATCGTGTACACACTACCCCAATTTCCTGTGGCTTCAATTTGGTCAAACATATAGTCGCGTACTGGCTGACGAGCGGCTTTCCACACCTCGTCATAGTCTCTTATTTCACCGTTTTGATAGGGAATAACGGCTTCATTCCACACGCGGTCGATTGTTGGGCTCATGACGAGAAGTGTCATGAACATGGCGAGCCCGGTTACGACTTGCGGTGGAGGCAACGACTGGGCGCCCATGGCCTGGCGGAGCAGAGCCAGCACTATGAGAATGCGCACAAAACAAGTGGTCATGAGCATTATGGACGGCACCAGTGTGATGACCGTCAGGAGGAGCATGATATTGACGGCGACTGAGAGCCCTGGCTCCTCTGAAGTATCATTCGTGGAACCTGACCTAGATCCTAACAACTGAGACGCGCCGGCGAGAACACGAATGGGGTTGATCTGGCTTGGAGAAGATGGAATGTCGAGCGTATTTGGCCTGGATTCCGCTTGTCGTTCGCTATGTGGTCCGGGAAGAGGAGGTCCAACTGCCTGACTTGATGCCACAGATGTGGTGAAAAGAAGGATTGCTATTAGAAATGCTTTCATGCTTTCGCTCCATCTGAGCGCATGGCTGCGAGCCTGGCGCGAAGTCGACCGACTGACGGGTCTACCTTTGCTGAGAAGGAGCTCTGAACGGGAATATTTACCCGCTCGTCTTGCCACTGGACTGTGTCGCCCTGGGCTGATTCGTAGGACAAAACGGATTTCGTTTCGTCGTTTGACTGTTCTGGCTGCCCACCGGCATCTTTGAGAGCGTTCTTGAACGCAGTCCTATTACTACTTCCGTCCTGGTCCCGAATCATGCGTAGAATTGAAGCGACTTCCTCTGGATCAGAGAGCTCCGTCAGAGTCGTCATCGCCCCCGCTGCTGCTTTAGCACCATTGGTCTGGCAACACAAGATTACGCGTTGCCCGACGCGAAGAAGAACGAGTCGCTGGGTACGCGCGATTGGATAGCGCGCCAGAATTTCCAGTACTCCTGATGGCGCTCTGCCCGATGGTCCAAGCGAAGCGATGAGGCCGCCGTTGCGAGCACTCACCCATCGAAAGGCCATAACAAGGACGAGCATGAGGCCGACGACCACCATCAGAGCGCCAAGTGTTTTACTTATTCCGAGCTGATTTGATTTGGCCTCACCTGTAGCCTCTCCAACTTTTGCCTGTCGATTCGCCAGGGAAGCAACTGACTTTCCGAGAGGTCGTTTCTCAACTTCATTGATAGAGTTCGGTTGGACTCCGAGCGTAGAATGCTCTATTACCACTGAAGGTGGCCCAAGCTGTGAGGCTGCGGCTGGCGCGAGCATTGTTGCTATAAAGCAAACGAGAAGAACTGTGCGGATCCTCCGCTGAAACATACGCCCTCCTTGGCGTCTATTGCCGGTCTCTCATCAGGTGCTGGAACTTGCTGCACCAGTACCAAGTATTTCGCTAATCCTGACACAGAAACTATCGTTGAGAACGAGGACCTCGCCTCGTGCAACAATGCGACCATTGACGATAACATCTACTGGATCTCCGGCGAGCTTGTCCAGTTCAACAACTGCACCAGAAGAAAGCCGAAGAACATCCTCGACGAACATGCGTGTTCTACCCAGCTCGATCTTGACATTGAGATTTACATCGCTGAGGAGTGCTATTTCCTCGGGAACCTGAGTAACGACTTCTCGCTGCAGGTCTGGCAGATCCAGAGGGGTTGCGGATGCTGTGGATCTGTCGAGGGATGCAATTGTATCGTTCACTTCCCCAACAGCGTCTTTTGCGAGATCCAACATTGCCTGCTCTTCAGGTGTTGGTTGTTGCTCTGATTTTTCGTTGGTGTTTCCTAGGGCTTCTTTGGCCATATCGAGCATGGCCTGCTCTTCCGGCGTGGGCTCTTGAGGAAGTTGCTCGCTGGTCTTTCCTATGGCTTCCTTGGCCATGTCAAGCATGGCCTGTTCCTCTGGAGTCGGTTGAGCTTCGCTCTTGTCTTCCGGGTTCTGTTCGCTTGGGTTCGACATCTCCGACTCGGATGAATCCACTCCGGATTCTGGCGAATTTGGGTTGGTGGGTTGGTCATAATCACCGCTACTGACACCCGGGTTATTCTCTGTCATATCGACTCCAGACTGGCGCGGTTCACTTTACGCCTTGCAGTCATGGGATCGGCCTGATCTGGTTGCTGGAAGTAGTCTGAAGGTCGATGGCTATCGATTGGCAAGTATTGCCTGAGAAAGCGCACAATTTGCGCGTTCTCTCGTTTGAGCGTGAAAGAGTTTCCTCGGTGTTAGTCGGTATTCCAGTCGAACCACTATCTAATGGGCGAGTCTGATAGTCAGACGAATACCAATGTACGGGGCGTGTTATCCGCCAGCGTTGATACCAGTGCACTTTGGAATAATGATGCGCTCTATGAGAGGTAGATCATCTCGATCGGTCCCGAAGACATCGTAGAGGTAGGCTGTAAGTTGCCGCGTGATCGTTTCGAGGCCGGGATCGTCACGAAGATGTTTATCCTCGGCTCGACGGAAGATCTTGGCAACCCCCTCCTGGATTTCGGCTTCCCTCTGCTTCATGATCTTCTCGACGCGATCCGTGTTCTTGTTGCGAACCTGCAGATATATGCTCGTGTCCCAAAGCCAGACTGTGCCTGAGGATACATTCTGAAATCTGTCTTCAATGAGAAGTACTTCTGTCGTCTGCTCGCGACCTGCTTCTTCGGTACCTTCAATGGTCATCGCTGAAGACGATGAGCCGGAGGTCATCGAGACGAGAAAGTACACACCGGCACCCTCTGCTATCATCATGACAGCGATAACACCAATGAGTTTGATGTTGAGTTTCTTGGGAGGCGCGGCCTCTGTTGATTCCTGCTCCGCTGTCGCTGGTTCATCTGCCATTGTAAATACTCCTCAACCACCACGGCCGGTAAAATTGGGATCTGGGTGCAACTGTTCAACAGTTTGCCCTGTCTGATAGAGTTGCACTCTTCGATTCGCCATTGAAGTGTCACCTACATCGAGCGCAGCCGACATTGGTTCCTGGTCAGCCGCTACAAGTATTCGCAAAATCTGTGGACTCACTTCACACTCTCTTATGAGATACTCCTGCACGGATTCAGCTCTCTTGAAAGAAAGCTCGGCTGGAGACATCCCCGATCGTGCCTTGTCTGTTTCTCCCCACGCATGTCCTGTAATATGTACAATGTACTTTTGATCCTTGATCATTGGAGCGACATCAAACTTGAGTTTTCTCTGCATACTGGCGGTCAGATGAAACTCGCCAGGTTCAAACGGAATGGAGCTTCCGATCGCAGTTGGACCTGACTGGTGAATCACACTGGCACGAGGATTTCTCCCTGAAATATTCGGAATCGGAGTCTGATTTGTATTTTTGCTCTGATCATCTCGTTTGGCTAACTCTTCAAGTTGGGAAATGATCGAGTTTTCGACATTTTCATTGATCTTTGACAGCCCGATACCACCACTCGACCCGAGCGCTTCTTTGATGGCATCGATTACTTTTCGATACTCTCGTGGCTGCTTGATTTCACTAAACGCAGCGAGAAGAATGAAAAAGCAGAGCAGGAGTGACATCAAATCGCCATAGGTTAGAACCCACTCTGGTATACCTGGCTGTTCTGGCGGTTTCCTTTTGCCCATAGGATACTCCTGGCGTCAGGCTGCCTGCTTCTCGATTTCCATGCGTTTGCCCGGGGGAAGGTAAGTCATGAGCTTGCTTTCTACTACGCGGGGATTATCACCGGACTGGATGGCCATGACACCGGCGATCACAATGGTTTTGACCATGATTTCCTCTGCATCGCGTGCCTGGAGTTTATCAGCAAGTGGCCCGGTAACAACATTTGCAATGATCGCACCGTAGAGCGTTGTGATTAAGGCGACGGCCATACCTGGGCCAATCTTCGAAGGATCATCCATATTGCTTAACATGAAGATCAATCCCATGAGTGTCCCGATCATACCGAATGCTGGGGCGTAGCGACCGATAGTGTCGAGCATCTGCTTACCCTGGCCATGCCGGTCGATGAGCGCTTCGAGTTCTATCTCCATGATCTGATTGATCAGCTCTGGATCTGTACCATCAACGGCCATCTTTACACCGCGAACGATGAACTCATCCTTCATGTCCGGTATGTGGTTTTCCAAAGCCAAGATGCCCTCACGCCGCGCGACCTCAGCGTACTGAACCAGACTCTTGATCGTGTCTGTTGGGTTTATCGGCTTCGAAAAAACACATTGCAGTATTACTGAATGTAGCTTGAAAACTCTGGCCAGAGGAAACGAACAGATGATTGCACCCGTGGTACCGCCAAACACGACGGCAATGGACGGAGCGTCTATAAGAGAAAGAGGGTTTCCGCCTCCAAGCAGAATCCCAATGAATATCGCCACCACAGCGAATCCCAGACCTCCAACTGTCCCTATGTCCACCTGGATGCCTCCCAAAGGTCGCGTGGGGACCCACGCAGTCATCTCCCCGGCATCAAATCGGCATTGCCGGTGTACAACTTGATGGGAAGCTGGGAAAGATCAGGTTGGTGGGAACATTTGACGCAGGTGCCGCCCATAATCTATTACACGCTGGACAACTTCCCTCATAGTCTCTCGAATAACGAAATGATCGCCATTGACCAGGGTAATTATTGTGTCTGGTTTCTCTTCTATAGTCCGGATAAGTTCGGCATTGATGACGAATCTGTTTCCATTCAATCTGGTTACCTCTATCATCCTATAGCCTTTCTCAGCGACCAAGTACGAGAAGTTGCTGCATGAGTTCATCGGCTGTACGAATGATGCGAGATGAAGCTGAATACCCCGTCGAAGTAGTTATCAGGTCTATGAACTCCTGGCCTAAATCAACATTGGAGAGCTCCAATGCGCCTGAAATAACCGATCCGGACGCAGATTCGCCAGGAATGACGACGACTGGTGTGCCACTATTTGGTCCGACCTGCCATGCGTTCCCCCCGGCGTCAACCATCCCTCCCGGATTCGGTGGCTTCGCTAGAACAACCTGGCCAAGTGCTCGGAGCGCTCCGTTATCGAACGCACCTAACACTACTCCATTCTCTTGAACACTAAATGCCTCAAGGGTCCCAGCGGGCAGGCCATCGCGGAACACGCCGAGTAGCTGAGAAGGACGATCCGCGAGCGCGGTTGTACGCCCGGCGTCGCCCGTAAACGAAAGATCGAAAACCAATGGAGTAACAGCCCCAGTTGCCGTCCGTGTGAGCGAAACTGACACAGGTGTATCGGTCAAGAGTCGGCCGAACGAGTCAAAGTCAATAGTCCCGGTTGACACATCCAACTTCGTACCCTGTGAATCGTTCGCATCCACATAGTATCGCCAAGTCGTTCCTGTATCGGCCTTTGACTCAAGAACCAGCGATACATCTACCGATACCGGACTTCCAAGAGAGTCATAAACAACCAGTGTCGTTCGAACCGATTCCCCATCAGAAGCAGCTGTTTTCAATGGAACAAATGGCTGACGCAGTATTTGGCCGTCCTGATCGACCAGTCGAATGTCTGACGCTTCGATATTGATGTCATTGACCGAACCTGTGTTTCCGGCAATTGAAATAATCCCCGTTTCGGCATCCAGTGATACTCCAGGATTTGCACCGTCCGGGTTCTGTTGATCTTCCAGCTGGATACCCAGCGCCGAGTTCAAGAAGTCCATGAAAGCCTGCACAGTTGTACTTGCTGTAATCGCGAGCTCTCTCGTCGGTACGACGCCGAATCCTTTCTCTGAATCCACTAGTTGAAGCGTCTGGCCTACTTCAAACAGAGGTGTGTTGTCATCTCCAACGGCAGGATCTTGTATTTGGACAAGCTTCGTGTTTAGGCCAAGACGATCGCCGCCCTCAGGAGCTGGGCTGGCAGATGAAATAGCCACAAATCCTGAGCTGGCATTCGCCATGAGTAGTGTTTGGCCTCCTGTAGACGGAAGATCTCCATCTGTATTGAGATTCCCGGCGAGCGATGCCTCCGTTGTGGCTTCCGCAATGCGCATTTTGCCGAGCGGAATGTTGATGGCCTGCAACTCGCCCTCCTGGATGTTAAAATTGGAATCGACTCCATAACCCAGAAGTTTCTCGCCCGCCGAAGTGACGATGTCATCACTGAGATCTTGACGAAATGCGCCCGCTCTTGTGTAAAGTGTCGTTCCTTCTCGATCAACCAGGAAAAATCCATCTCCGTCGATTGCCAAGTCTCGTGAATCTCCGGTAGCATTGAGTGATCCTGTCCGGAAATCTCGTTGGACAGACGAGATTTGTACCCCCAACCCAATCTGAAGCGGATTTGTTCCCCCGGTATTTGTATCTGGGGCTGAGCCAATTTTGATGTCGCGCGAGATAGAGTTCTCAAACATCATTCTACTGGACTTGAACGATGTAGTATTCACATTTGCAATATTGTTGCCAATCACATCAAGCTTGCGCGTATGAACTTTCAAGCCTTGTAGACCCGTCAAAAGAGCAGTCATAAGAGCCATTTCAATTCCCTTCCTCAATACCGACGACATCCTGCGTTACCGCTACTTCGTGTTACCGAAGTTGTAAAGTATTTCACACATCTCTTATTCATATCCAAGTCGTCGTTTGAACTGATCGATTTGTGAGCATAATTTCTGGATATTGAAACCCCATGATCATTGCCACTCTACTGCATTCTGGCAATTTCCATTCGTCATCTCTTCAGGTCGTGGCCAGTACTCACGAGTATCGGTCGCGATTGGTTCCAAGTTCAATATACGATCACCACGACATCCGAACTCGCGAGTTGACCATTTGAGGGCTCTGTCTTCCAACATATGCGCAACTCCTCGACAAACTCTAGATCCGGTTCTATTCCCGAATGTACCCGTCATGCACTATTACTTGGAATTGCAACTCGGGTCATTGGATTGAACAATGATTCCACCAAGTTTCTCTTTCGAGCTATCTCACTCACTTGGTCGCGGATTGGCCACTTCAATAATATCATCCAACTTCATGCGCTGTCCGCCTGAGAGATTGAGTACTGGGCCCTGTGATGTTTTACTAACCGAAAATATCGTATCGATAACTTGCTCCGAGTCTGTAGTTATCCCGCTGACTACACTGCCTATGAGACCTGATGCAGCGGAAAAATCGTTGCGGTCTACTAGTTGATCCAGGCGTTCACCAAACTGTAGATCCGATTCAATCGATCTCAAACTGGATAACTGGTCAAGCATGGCCTGAGAATCACTGGGCTTCAGTGGATCTTGATTTCTCAACTCGGCAAACATGATCTCGACGAATTGATCGCTTGTCAAATCGCCGAAGCCATTCGAACTGGTGTTCGTCAAACGGTCTCCGGTCCCCAATTCGCTGATTCCCTGCATAGATATTATCCTCCTGTATTTCCTAAGCCAAGGTGTCCAGATGCCACTCCCCGGCTACACATTGATGCATCTGACTTTCCACTTGCGGCTCTCCTTGGAACGAATCCGTTTGCTCGGTCTCGATCTGGCCCCCTCGATTCCGGCTATGCTCATCTTGAGGCTCTCTTTTCTCTTTGGCATTTGCAAAATTTGACATATTTGATCGCTCGTTCATTGCATGTTGATCTGGAAGAGTTCTCTCTGTTTGGTTCTCTGTTTGAGTCACCTGCAGGCTATCAACTACAACACCAGTCCTCTCGAGAGCCAGACGAAGAGACTTCACTCCCGAACTGAGCATTTTCTGTGCCACATCATTGTTCGCCCGGAGCTTTACCCTGGCAACACCGTAGTTCATTTGTATATCGACACGAACGCTTCCGAGTGAATGTGGGTTCAGTTTCAATGTAGTATTCCCACCACCTTGTGAAACCACCTGAGCCAGAGCTCGAGAGACCTGCGCTGGGACATCCTGCTTTGTTTGCCTGAGAACATACGCCCTTTTCGGTGTACTGGTCCTCAACAAGCCACCCCTTTTTGCACCACTTAGGGCGAGAATTGGATTGCCGGGCCTCGATATCGATTTGACATCCCCAGAGGTGACTGGCCCAATTTTAGTAACGGGCACTGCATCTGCTCCGCGCCTTGATCGCACATCCGCATCGGGTTTCACGCGATGGCCAACCGATTTCGATTCTTCTTTCGTCGGGGGCTCGGTTGGGGACGATGGAGCTTTTGCGATTTTACTCTGCGTTTCATTGGCAGCGCTCATTCTGACATACTTTGAAGCGGTCCCGTCACCCTCCGGTTTATCGAGAATTCGCGGGCCATTATCTGGACCAACCTCTGTACGCCTACTGGCTGGCTGCATACTCATTTTCTTTGACGGGGATTTGAGTTCTTCGGAGGCCAACTGGTGAATAGACGCACGATCTGGATTCTTCAGCTCCTCATCAACCTGATCCGTGAGAGTTTGACTATTTGGCTGAAGTTGCGCTAGGGAACCACCAATGCGTGCATAGATTGACGCATATTTTGCGCCCCTCTCCACTTTAGGAAACGCTCTACCACTACTCATGATGCTACTTCGTGCGTTTCCGGGTGCTTCAATCGCCTGAATCATCAGCTTTTTCTCCATCCACATCGGCTTCTAGACCACGCAGACGAAGTGATTCAAGCAAATCTGTTGCCAACTCCTGTTGCCCGTCCTTTATAAACTCCGCAATCACACGCGATCTACTTCGCTCCTCAAGAGCGTTCAAATAGGACACTACTTGCTCTTGTTTCTTTTCACCAATCAGGACCTCAAGAATGGTTTTGGTTTCGGTTGATTTAAGTGAATTGAGTAGAGCAACGGACTTCCTGAACTGCTCACGCCCCTCTACTTCAGCAAGTCTCTCTCGCATCGCATCGAATGCGTCTCGCTCCTCCTGGAAACTCGATGCTTGGCTGTCAAGAACACTTTGATCCCGTCGTAGTTTTCTCTGTAGATCTTGAACCTCTCGGCGCAGACGCTCTATTCTCTGCCGATCAACATCTGTCGCCTCCAACCTCATGGCTACAAGTTCCGAAGCCGTTCTTGGTGGACCATCTGGAACGCCATCGGTTGAAGCTCGGATCGCTTCCTCCTCTTGCGCGGCCTCCATCTCCAATCGCTTCTGTTCCTGACTCACAGTTTCAGCAAATATTTCTCGAACTTTCGTAACTCTATCACGATCAATTCGGCCCGTGAAAATCAACCAGCCCGAAAAGCCAACTATCGCAACGGCGTTTGCGACAATCATCGAGAGTACCAGTGTTTGCAGTTTCTTCACTTGGACCACTCCAATCATTTATCAATCTGATCTAAAGCACCTTGCACTAGTCATTTCATCGAGCTCCATTTGTTCTCTGGCAAGACATGATTTTCGCCATTCACTGAGTTTCTGATCCAACAGAATTTCTATCGCACATCTACGAGAAGACGCATCCATGAGCTTTGCTCGAGCCAATTTGAGTTCAGTGTATATCCCGGCCAATTCACGCACAAGATCATCGGTTCGATGTATCAATCTGGTTGTTGCATGCGCTTGAAAACGAGCCTTTTTTATATCTGCTTTCCCGATTAGCTGACTTCGAAGCTGTACAAGTTCTTCGTCCATCTGCATTTTGCTGTTTTGGATTCGGCTTTCCAGCTGCAATCGAGCACGCTCGAGGGCATGAACAACTGACTGGCAAGCCCTCTCCTCGCGGATACGCATTTTCAGAACAGGAGAGAGTTTGAAAACAAATTTTGGCATGAGTTATAGTTTCTTTTATATTTTACCAGCGGCCTCTGCTTCGCTGATTTGCCTCTCTATTTCGTCAGCCAACTGGATCAAACTGTTCAAGCTACCTTCGTAGGAGCTTTTATCGTGATTTGCCTGGGTGAGAATACGCGCAATGTCTACATGTTTATCTATCGACAGGTCAGATTCATAATCGACACCGCGTGCGTATGCACCAACCTGTAGTAGCTCTTCGATTTCTCGATACTTCGCTTCAAGGCGTATTAGCAACTGCCTCGCCTTGAGATGTCGGGAATCACAAAGTTGGCTGGCGACGCGACTCACTGAGTCAAGTACATCTATTGCAGGATAATGACCGTGACTGGCTAGTTTTCGCGACAATACTATATGCCCGTCAAGAAGTCCCCGTGAAGCGTCCGCGATCGGTTCGGTCATATCGTCCCCTTCAACAAGGACTGTATATATCCCGGTAATCGAACCACCGGATTCATCGGTTACACCGGACCGCTCAAGCAATGTTGCCATACTTGAGAACACACTTGGTGTATATCCCCGCGTTGCTGGTGGTTCTCCAGTGGAAAGTCCTACTTGGCGCTGAGCATGGGCAAACCTTGTTACCGAATCCATCATGAACATGACATCAACACCGGAATCTCGGAAATATTCAGCAATTGAACATGCAACTCTCGATGCTCGCAACCTCATGAGTGGAACTTCGTCACTCGTTGACACAACCACCACTGATCTGGCTCTTCCTTCCTCGCCGAGTGCGTCCTCGATGAACTCTCGTACTTCCCGACCTCGTTCACCAATAAGTGCGATAACATTTACACTTGCATCCGTACCACGAGCTATTTGTGATATCAAAGTAGACTTTCCAACACCAGGGCCAGCGAATATGCCCATGCGTTGCCCTTTTCCGAGCGGAGTCATAAGATCAATCGCTCGTACACCAGTCCTGATTGGCTGATTGACACGAGCCCGGTTCATTGCACAGTGTGGTGGAGGATTGAGCGGCATTCTCGTTCCACCTCGAAACTTCGGGCGTCCATCTATTGGATCCCCCATCGCGTTGACCACTCGCCCGAGCATGGCATCGCATACCCTGATCGACTGCTCTCGAGTGATTACTTTCACTCGATCTCCAGGTCGAATACCATTACCGTGCCCCAAGGTCATAACAATCGTTTTTTCATTGGCGAAACCCACAACCTCCGCCATAAGTTCTCTTTGTCCAGAGGAAAGTATGGATACAAGCGAGCCTACAGCTGTTGGCAGTTCCTCCACGACGACGGACAATCCTCGCAGCTCTGATACGCGTCCTTCGACATGGAAAGTATCAATGCTATCCAGATCCTTGATCGCATTAAGTAGTGGAATCATCGCCATGTTCATTTCTGGGCAAAAGTGTTTGAACAATCCGTGCAAGCTTCGTGTCTATCGATGAGTCAATAATGCCCTGTCTCTCTGTATGTCCTACACACGACCCCCGGGGCAATAATGGGTCTGTTTCAATCTCTACTTCAGTCGATGAATTCAGAAGGTGTTGCAAGTCCGGCAAGACTTCCGAGAGGAACTGAAGGTCCTCCCGGTTCACAGTAATGCGAAGTTTTGTAGGCTGCATGGCAACAGCAAGAATTTCTTCCAGTTGAATCTTTACTACTTCAGGATGGAGCTCAATGTACCGACCAGTTACCCGTTTGGCGATTTCGCATGCCAGGATCAAAATATCTTCTCTCGCATCTTCAAGTAATTCAGACCGGTTGGTCTCAAACTCTTTCAACACACTACCCCATCCTTGAATTAGATCTTCAGCGTCGGAGGTTAGTTTTTCTATTGCTTCTTTTAGACCCTGACTGTATCCCTTCTGGTACCCTGCGTTCCAACCATCCTGTGTCCCTTTCTTTTTGGCCAACTCCTCTTTCTCATCAAGGAGAATTTCTTGATCGCGCAACGCTTTTTCTGTTATTTCTATTGCATACTCTCTCGCCCTTTTTATGACAGCATCACCCTCTGCTTCCAGGTTACCTAAATTGAGAACTATGGCGTTGTTTGCATGGAAGTTGGAATCGGCGCGCTTGATGAGTGACATATGCGAGTATACCTTATACGATTAGATCATTGTCTCCGCCGCGACCTTGTATAATAACCTCTCCGGCATCTTCCAGCCTTCGCACAATATCCACTATTCGCTGCTGAGCTGATTCTACATCGCTGACTCTCACCGGGCCCATGAACTCCATGTCTTCTTTTATCAGCGCTGATGCACGCTCAGACATGTTCCCCAGGATCTTCTCCTGAAGCTCGGGGCCAGCGGTACGAAGAGCAAGAGCGAGTTCATCATTTTCCACCTCTTTGAGGACCGATTGAATGCCTTTATCATTTACAAGCATAATGTCTTCGAACACGAACATGAGTCGCCTGATTTGTTCGACCAGGTCCGGGTCTTCGCTCTCCAGGCCTTCCATAATGGTTTTTTCGGTGGCGCGGTCTGCCAAGTTGAGGATTTCGGCGACCGTTGGGACGCCGCCGGCCTTTTCCATACTTTGTACAAGCATGTTGGAAAGGCGGCTTTCGAGCCCTTTCTCGACCTCTCGAATCACCTCGGGGTTTGTTTGCTCCATATTGGCCATACGTTTTATGACCTCGACTTGCTTTTGCATTGGCAGGCCGACAAGGATCTCGGCGGCCTTATGGTGGGGCAAATGGCAGGTTATCAATGCGATTGTTTGAGGGTGTTCGTCCTGAATGAATGTGAGCAAATTCTCGCTTTCAGCCCTTTGGAGGAAACTGAATGGTGTTTTTTGAACTTGAGTTTGTATCTGGTTCATGACTCGCTCGGCCACATTGGGATCGAGCGATTCCTTCAACAATGTCCTTGCGTAGTCGAGGCTGCCTTCCTGCGCAGCTCCTGTTGCTATGACCGTGTGGTAGAACTCTTCGATAATTGTCGCTCTTGTAGCCTTGTCGATCCTTCCCAGACTGGCCAGCTCTCTTGTGACTTCTTCTACTGATTCCGCGGGTAGGGCTTTGAGCAGTTTCGTCGCTTCATCAGCCTGGAGTGAGAGAAGAATGATTGCAGCCTTGGTCAGGGGTTCCATCTTGGCTGGATCTGTAGGAATTTTTTCGTTTGGACTTCTTGGCATTTTCTCGCCTACTCCTCTGACTCAATCCAGCGTTTGAGCAAGTTTGCTGCGCCATCGGGATTCTGATCGACGAGTTCGGCTACTTGCTCAAGCATGTTCTGGACTCGTACTTCTTCGTCTTCTATTTCTATACCCATGAGTGGTGAGTCACCTTGTCCGGCTTCGCCAATTACATCTGTATCAATTGCGAGCGATTGAGGAACACCAACGAGCTCGGATGGCGTCGGCAGATCTACCTTCTTGCCGGTACGCTTGACCATCATGAGCATCATTCCGACAGCGACTGCTGCCAGGGCGCCGAGTACGATCTTGTCCACCAGACCTGACCCACTGGCAAGTCCCCCTCCGAGAGGCCCGAATATACCTGCTTCACCAACGCCGGGAGCCAGTTCAAATTCGATGGGCACCATCGAGACTGTCACTTCTCCTTCTACCGGTGTACCATCGTCGAGATGAGTGCGCAGATGGGGGAGAACTGTTTTTGAGATTTGATCTTTGATTGCAGCGAACTTCGTCACGAGGTCTTCATAAGGTATAGGGGTTTCGCTATCCGATTCACCTTTTTCTGTTCTGACCAGTTTTTCGACAAACCCTTCCGGAATGTTTACCGAGGCAACCAGGGATGTGGCCATTCCACGAGGATCTATTCGATTTGTGACCTCAGTCCCAATTGCGCTTTCGAACTCTTCGGTCGTTTCCTCTTGCTCTACTTTGGTACCTTGTGACGCGTTGGATTGGTTGACATCCATTGCTGCGATCGAGCGCATTCCAGGCTCGGCTGCGTTTGACTGATTGGATTGGGTCAAGGTCATCGTTTCTGTACGCTTGGGCAGAGAAATCGTGCCTTCGTTCTTGGGTAGATTTTTCTGGATCTGAGAGCTGACCTGTGTAATATCGACCTGCGCAGTCACTGCGACAATCACACCTGGGATGTAGGAGAGAATCTCTTCAATCTTGCCAGTTGTTTCCCGTTCGACGAGCAGTTGGTGCTCGAGATAGTTCGAGGATGTGAGGTCGCCTTCATCCGACGGTTTACGAGGCCTTCCTGTTGTGCCGTCGATCACACTCACATGTTTGACTTCCAGCCCGGATCTCGCACCCGCAACCAGCCTCGCGGCGGCATCGATGGTAGCCTGAGCGATGGGGGCTCCGCTTTGCGAGAAAATGGAAATGGATGCGGTTGGAGCTCTTGATGCTCGCCCAAGTCCCGGTGTTTCCGGAGCGTGAATGATTACCTTTGCGGAGCGAACATCGCGGAACTGTGAGATGACTCTGGCAAGTTCGTTTTGTAGTGCGAAGATGTATTGCTGGCGATCCTTGGATGCACTATTTCTCCAGTCCTGTTTACCCATGAGTGTATTGAAGAGCAGAGTCGAGTCCGAAGGGAGTGAACCGCTCTGGCTGAGTTTGGCGATTGCAGCGGTTCGTTCTGATGGCGGGATCAGGACTGAGCCATCTTTGGATTCAACATTAAAACCGGCTGCTTTAAGGGTCGAGAGTATTTCTGACTGTGGGTCATCTGATATGAGTTCGACCATGCCCGGTTTACTGGTGTACTGGACGACCAGGAACATGGACATGAGGACACTGACCGTCAAGCTGGCGACCAGGAGTCTTTGTGTTTGAGTCAGGTTTTTGAGTTGTGCCTGAATCTGTGACGCTGTCTGTTGGAACTTCCCCATTGGTCGGCCTCCTTGCCTGAAGACTGGCTCATGACTGGCCAGCTCTCATCTGCTCATCGGAGGTCAGGCCTGAAAAGCTCCAGTGTCTCTTTCCGGACTGGTATTTGATGCCGAGACGCGCATTTATTGCTGCGCAAAAGTCGCCGACTCATACGCGAATGGATTTGATTTCTTCATATGCGCCCATGACTTTGTTGCGCACTGACTGAAGCATCTGAAAGGCCATGTCTGCTTTTTCGGTTGCGAGAATAACACCTTCAACATCTTGTCGCTTGCCGGTGATCAAGTCCTCGACTGCCCGATCGGCATCCTGCTGGGCTTTGTTGACCTGTTCGAGGCTTTTCATGAGCGCCTGCTTGAAGGACGGCGCACCAGGAGCGGAGTCCGGTTGATGCGATTGGGTTGGTCGTATCGGTGTTGAGGATGCTGCACCGATTAGTCCGATAGGGTCGCTCATTGTTCATCTCCGCGTACGCACACCGATTGATGTTTTTCGCGCTCCGCGCGAACACACCCCCCCACTCCCCGGGGATTCGTTCTATGCCAGTATTCGCAAAGCCTGTGCCATCATTTGTTTGGTGGTTTCGGCTGCAACGACATTTGCCTCATAAGACCTGGCCGCCTGCATGGCGTTTATCTGTTCAAGTGACGGGTTGATATCTGGATATGGGACATAGCCTTGTTCATCGGCGTAGGGACTTCCTGGCATGTACTTGAGCCTGACTGCATCCTGATCGGCTTCGATTGATTCGATATGCACGCCCAGTGCCTGTCCCTCTCTCGATGACGCTCCGGGGTTGCCAGCCGAGAAGAAGACCATTCGCTTACGGAACGGGTTTACATTACCTTGCGCATCGAGGACTGTATTGGCGTTGGCGATATTTGCTGAGATGGCGGCCATGCGCGTTCTTTGTGCGATCATCCCGCTCGTTGAAATGTCCAGGCTTCCGTACATGGTTCAGGCCTCTGTTCTTGTTTATGCTGCTCGTTCGCCGATTGCTTTCTTAATGATGCCTGCCCGGGCTCGGTGTAAATCCGCAGCGACCCGGAACATCACCGCGTTTTCGACCAGATCCTGCATGGTCCGCTCGAGGTTACTTGCATTCTTGTCATGAGCGAGAACTCCACCAACTGGGGTTCGCGGGCTCAGGGTGAGTGAGCCGCCGGCGTTTTGCTGAAGTTCCCTTGTGCGTTTGATGCTGAGTTTCCCGTGCATGCCACCAGTCGCTTCTCTTCGATTGTCGACTGCATCTGCGAGGACTTTCTGAAACTCACCCGGCGACACATCAGTTGGGATAAAGTTTGGTGTTTCAAAGTTTGCAATATTGTGTGCGATCAGTTTTTGCCTCTGTGAGGCGAATCTCATGGCTGCTTCGAGGGCTGGAAGCGAGCCGGCATTAGAGAGTTGGTCGAGAAACACGAGTACTGCCTCCGCAAAGTTTGTGCCACTGCTACTTCACGATTCCGAGTTGATTCTTCCTGTCCATTCGTGCGAACCTCTGCAACCCAATCGTCAGAGCGTCTTGGCGACGAGGTTGTCGTCCTTCCACTTTTTGAGTTTGAGTCCGAGGGTACGAACACCGATTCCGAGTGCGTCCGCAGTTTTCTGACGATGGCCTCTGAATCTCTCGAGGGCTTCAACGATGGCCTCGCGTTCAATGTCTTCGAGCTTGCGTCCAGGCGTAAGCCCGACTTTGGGTTCGTGAATCGTACTACTGGCGTCGTGTGATCGCGTCGGGTGAGATGCGTAGAGAACTGGTTTGGCGAATACTCTTGCGGGAATGAGCCAGGGCTCAACGAGTTCGCGTGTAATGAGCCGACTTTCCCCTCCGGACGATCGGCGGACACCACAGAGGACGACTGCGCGTTCGCAGATATTTTGCAGTTCGCGGACATTTCCGGGCCATTCGTAACTGGTGAGGAGCTTGACGGCGTCCGATGTCATTTCCACATTTTCGATTCCGTCACGCTGGCAAATCTGCTTGACGAAACTGGCGGAAAGTTCTGCGACATCTTCGAGCCTTTCACGCAGAGGCGGAAGGTGAATCGGTAGGACATTGAGTCTGAAGAACAGGTCTTGTCTGAAGTCTCCTCTGGCTGCGGACTGAGGAAGGTCTCTGTTGCTTGTTGCAATGACCCGGACATCGACGCCGATGGTGATACTGGAGCCGAGTCGTTCGAATGCTCGTTCCTGGAGCACACGCAGGAGCTTGGCCTGAATCTGCGGGGAAACTTCAGAGACTTCGTCGAGAAGGAGCGAGCCTCCGTCGGCGAGTTCGAAGCGCCCTTTGCGAAGTTTTTCTGCACCTGTGAATGCGCCGCGTTCGTGGCCGAAGAGTTCACTTTCGAGGAGTGATTCGCTGAGTGCTGCGCAGTTGACCGCGAGAAGGGGGGCATCCACTCTTGGGCTCAGGTCATGGACGGCCTGGGCGACGATTTCCTTTCCGGTGCCGGATTCGCCAGTGATGAGGACAGTCCCGTTTGATCCGGCGACGGCCTGAATTTGGGCCTTGACACGGCGCATCGCGGGTGAGTTCCCGATGATTCGATCCAGGCCTGTTTTGGAATTGTCTGCTCGTGTGGGTGAGACCGCACGGCGAAGCAGCGAGTTCTCTCGAACAAGTTTGGCGTGATTGAGCGCTCGCTTTACGGTGATAATCAGTTCGTCACCTTCGAAGGGTTTGGTGAGGTAGTCGAATGCTCCGTGCTTGATGGCCTTGACGGCGGTTTCGATCGAACCGAATGCGGTCATGAGTACGACGGGGAGTTCCTCGTCGATTTCCCGGATTTTTTCGAGCAGTTGCGTTCCGGTCATGGACGGCATTTTCAGATCGCTGACGACGGCGTCTGGTCGTTTGCGGCGGATTTGCTGGAGGGCGGCGTGGCCGCTGTCGGCGATCTGGACATCGAAGCCCGCTCGGCGCAGGGTGCAAGAAACACTGTCACGCATCATTTCCTTATCGTCAACGACCAACACTGTGCTCATCTTGCTCGCTCCATTGCTTTGATTTTCGATTTGGCCTGGTTCCATATTTATGCTGTTTTCATACGAGGGTTTGAGGTTGATTCCTGGGTTCCGTTGATAGGGAGCAGGAGTTTGAAACTGGTGCCACCGAGTCGTTTGCTTTTGGCGACGCAGACGCGACCGCCGTGGGCCTCGATGATTCTGTGGACGATTGAGAGCCCGAGCCCGGTTCCCGCGTCGCGGGTTGTGAAGAAGGGGTTGAACATTCGTTCGAGCACTTCATCCGAGATTCCCTTGCCGGTGTCTTCCACATGAAACTCAACCATCGGTCCTGAACAGTTTGAACCCGCAACTTCCGCGCTTGTGCGCACGGCGAGCGCGACTCTGGGGCGTACGACTGGGTGATGTTCGGAGGCTGCTTCAATTGCGTTACGGAGAACATTGGTCATTGCCTGGACCATCAGGCGAGAGTCTGCGCAGAGTGTGAGGTTGAGTGTGGTCTGTGTTCGTTCGATTTCGGGTGCGTGCGGCTCTGCGATGAGGTCTGCGCAGCGGGTGATCGCCTCAGTGACGATGTCCTCGGGGTCGATCTGCTCGCTGTTGGTATGGAGGTCTCGACTGAAGGAGAGGACATCGTTGACGACGGCGTCGAGGCCTCGGACTGCAGAACCGATGCGTTGTGCGAGACGCTGCTGTTCGTCTTCGCCGGCCAGATCTTCGGCGAGGATGTTGGCGTAGAGACCGATGGACCCGAGGGGGTTTCGGACTTCATGTGCGATTCCTGCCGCCATTTCACCCAGGGCCGCCAGGCGTCTTGATCGTTCGAGCTCGAGGTTTGCGTTCTGGAGCTCTTCCTGGAGGCGAATCACTTCGTCGCGCAGGCTCAGGTGCGTTTTTTCGAGCTTGTTGGTGACCTGGTTAAAGGACTGAATCAATTCGGCCAGTTCGTTGGCATCCTTGGCTTCGATGATGGAAGATTGCGGCTCGTTGGTTGTGGGCATTGCTCAGCCCTCCCTGTCCTGGAATCTTGGGG
>JAJRYU010000196.1 GCA_024275615.1 Planctomycetota bacterium | reverse complement strand
GGAAAGGAGGGCATCTCACGAAGATTGAGATTGGCGGCACCGAGGATTTGGGATTTCTCTTCGGCGAGAACCATGAATGCGGGTGTGTCTTGATCAAGAAATTGCGATGTCTTTGCCAGTGAATCTTGCAACGTTGCCCCGAACTCGCCCCTCTAGCACCTGAATGAGAGCGCCGCGGTCAACAGTGGCTTGGTGATCACCGGCAACAAGATTGACGGAAACGCTCAGCCCATCCCTTTCGGCAATTGGCAAGAACAAGGCGACTGCCTCTGTGACCGTGTCATTCATGTCGCAAGGCCGCATGTCATAGGCTCTCTCACCGCGTTCCATGCGCCGAAGATCAAGAACATTTTCGATGAGCATGGAGAGCCTTGCCGATTCGCTGGAGAGAAGTCGGTGGTATTCGTGTCTCTTTTTGTCGCCCAAGACCAAGTTGTTTTCAAGCATTTCGGCCAGTAGCCTGATCGAAGCTAAGGGAGTCTTCAATTCATGCGTGACGCTAGTCAGGAACTCACTTCTTGCTTGCGATGCCAGTGCTTCTCGGCTGACCGCGCGTAAGGTGAAGAAAAGGCCCAGACAAAAGGACAAGGCCAAGAGCGCCAACATGGCGCTGACGATCCCAGATTCGCTCCAGCTATCTTCGTCAACAACTAGGGTGGGCACAGCCGCGATGAGGGGAAGTGCGACAATCGTCTCCGCTGGATGCCGACGGCCAACGTGAAAGCGTTCGACATCAAAACCGAGAAGGGCAACAAGTCGTTCAGGTTTCAGCACACATCCCTCGCCTTGCCTTTCCCGAGGAAAATAGAGAATCAACTCTTGGCCCATGGGCGCGACTGCAAATTTCCCTGCCGATGTCAATGAATCGAGGCGAGCATTCACTTGCGACAAGAGCCGCCTCTGATCACGCACAACTCTCAGCTGTGCTGCGAGTCGATCGTGCTCCGACGTTTTCGCAACAGAAAGGCGGTCAAGGAAAGCCAACGCCTGTGCATAGGGTAACCTGAGAATGTAAGCGCGGCAGGGCACCGAGATCATCTTGGAAATGAGAGCACGCAAGCGCAACGCAGACCCCAAATCACCAAAACTTGGTGCTTTGATGTTGTCGAATGCCCCGAGAAACTGATCCCGCCGTTCAGCGAGGCCAGCCCGGTGAGCGCACCAGGCAGCCCTGGAGAGAAGAAAACCCTGGTCTTTCGCCGCAGGTAAATCCTCCAACGCTTCGCTAAGAACTTCGACTGCGGCACTCCCATCCTGGTCAACAAGTTCTTTTTGTTGAGCTAACCTCACCGCTTCTCTGGCAGGCCAGGCCGGCCGTAAACTATCAAGGCGCACTTGGGGTTCACCGATCCAGCCGATCCAGCCGATCCCCTCTGGGATGACAAGACGACCGTCTTCATCCACTGAGAAACGGCGATCATGGGGCACAAGGTCTAAGAGTGCAAGGTCTTGAACGGCCTGGCTGAGTCTCTTGGCCTGGGCCTGGGCAGCCCGACCAGATTCCTGAACAGCCGTTGCCTGGGCTTTTTCGGCATTCTTCTGCAGCCCCATGACTCCGAACGCCACCAATCCGGCTGCAGAAAAGAGAACCAGCCCCAAGAGCCAGGTAAGTTTGGATCGGCGACCACGCATGACCAGAAACTAACCGCACCTGTCACCAAGATGTCAAGAAACTGTCAATATTCTGACCAATGGGCGCCACCGATCGGAGCGGAGCGATCTACTTCCGCCATTGCAGCTACTGAACGGTCACTTCAATCGCGTTACTGAGGGCGATGTAGGAACCGTTGGCTCCAGTAGTGCTGATTGCGCATTGGAAAGTCGCCAACAGGCCCGGAGGAATGTTGGGCAAGGTGACACCAAAGAAACCGTCTCCCGTTGGGCCCGTATTAAACAAGGGGTGAAGACCCGTCGACAAATTGCCATCCGCTAAGACAACAATGCCCGTGGGAATTCCCGTCGAAGGATCAACGACCCCGCCGACATCGATGCTGCCAATTACGGGATAACTCGCCGCGCCTGGGTTGAGAACTCCGCCGATGAGAATGACTGGCATTTGAGGCTCACCGGAAAACTCGAAAAACATGGGGACGTTCGGCTGCACCGTCGTGAAGAATGGGCCGCCGAGACCGGAATCAACAGTTTCCAGATTACCATTCAACGCGCCAGCAATATCAAAAGATGCAAACCCGGGTTGGGCTGCTTGGCCCGTAGTCGGGACGAAGTCAAAGACTGCGACATCGTCGATGGCAATGTCGTGGTCAGAATTGTTGATAGATAAACCCTGGTGATTTGTCGTCGCACGAAAAATAATGCGGATGAGAGTGCCAGAAAAGGCGCTCAAATCCACCACTTGCCGATGCCAACCGACCGGGAGCGCGCCGATAGGGCCATGAACGCTCAAGGTGAGAGTACCCGTTTGCAAATCCAACACGTCCACGTTGATTACGTTCTCCTGAACGTTCAGGCTGCGACTGAAGATCCAAAACACCAAGCGGGGCGTTGCTACATTCATCAAGTCCAAGCAAGGCGAACGCAGACTCACGGCAGGATGCTGGCCACGATCAAAAGAATGGGCGAAGAAGCCGACGTCCGTCACGCCCGTTGTGTGATCCGAAACAGGCAAACTCGCCGTGACAAACTGACGATTATGAAACTGCCAGTCGGTATCAGCGCCAGTTGAATCGGCGGTCTCCTGGGCCCACGAAAGAGGTGGAGAAATCACGTTGATGGAATTGAGGCTGTCAAAGTCTTCCACCCAAGGAAACGTTGTCACGCGCAAACCATAGCCAGCCTCTATCACTGTGGTCAGACTATCATCACTTGGGTCTTGGTCGCCAGCGAGGCTGTGCGAAACAGTGACGGTGTGAGACCCAGGCCCAGAAATGTCCATGGGTGTGGCAAACGTCAACGTCGTCGTGCCGTTCGGAGGAACAGCCGTAGCCGTTACCAAGAACTCCGTCACCAAGGGCTGGCCGTTCAGTTGATAGGTGGCTGGAACAAACGTACCAGGAGCAATAACTGTCGTTCCCGTGTTGAGAAACTCCACGACAAGCGGCTCGGATACCGAACCGATCTGGCAAAGAAGTGGGTCGAAAACAGGACTGGCAATACGATGAGTACGAAGATCCGTGGTGAAGGGACCATCCACGGTGTAGTCAATACTGAGACTAGGCGTTCCGGGTAAAGCGAGTCGAAAGTAAGTGCTGAAGCGGCCGACAATCAGTTTGGCATCACTGTTGGAAACGAATGCCCCCCCGACGGTCGGGGAAGAAAAACCACGCATCCCAACGCCGCTGGTCACTGCGATATGGAATCCTCGGGCCGTTCCTGCCAAAATGAACATATCCAGATTGGTCGCCAAGGGTGTCCATGCCCCAGAACCAAGTGGAACCGGAATGGAAAACGTAGCGATCAGCTTCCAAGCATCAGAGTCCTCTTCTCGGCCGACAAAGCTCCCTCCATCGATCGTTGTCCAAAGTTCCCCGTAAGACGGAAACAGCGTAGAATTGATCAGTGTGCTTAGCGAGTCGACCGTGAGATTCTTTTGAGCCTCAATGTCGAACATGTATCCGGTGAACCCTAGATCGGTACCAGCAAAGCCCGTGTTCAAATTCTGGCAAGGGGCCGATGCCGAAAGACACAAAATAGCGGTGCAAGCCAACAAGAATATGCACGATCGACTGGTGATAACCATCATTGAATCTCCAACCGGACAGCATTACTCAGCGCAATGCCGATTCCGCTGTTATAGATAGCCGCTTGAAAGGTCGTGAGCACCCCCGGCGGCACCGTCGGTGTTTGAAAGAACACATCAAGCACACCGTTGATGTTTGTCCGAAACAAGGGGTTCAAGCCACTGAGATTTGTACCGTCGAAGAGAGAAAAAACCGATGTGGGGATTCCGGTCAGTGGATCAGGAACCCCGCCGATATCCATTTGTCCTATCATCGGAAAAGTGGCTGCCCCCGGGTTCAGATTGCCAAAGAGCAAGATGATGGCCTGATCAGCCTGCCCTTCGAAATGAAAATCAAAAGGTCCGCCAGGAGTAGCCTGGGCGAGATAAGGACCATCGGCCAAGGACGACAAAGGGAGCCCCGCTAGATTGAAAGAATTGTTGATCTCCATCACGGCCAATCCAGGCTGGGGTGGCTGCCCGACACCACTAGGAAAATCGATGATCCTCACATCATCAATGGAAATGTCATGCGTGGTTTGGTTATTGGACAAGTCGGCCCGAAACCGAATCTGTACGATTTGTCCGGCATAGGCGCTCAGATCCACGCGGACAGAAGCCCACGTAGAAAGCGCTGTCGACACGAACGGGCCACCAACATCCTGGACAATCGTTCCAGAGGGTTGCAGAACAATATCCACGCTTAGGACATTGTCCGCTTCCCCAACAAGGGACGTGTTGTTGCTGAACATCCAAAACTCGAGCATTGGCTCCGCATTGGTTCCCAAGTCGATGATCGGACTTAGAATATTGTATTCGCTGCCAATCGAACCTGAGTCAAGGTAAGCGAAGTATCCTTGGCCTGCCACACCTGTGGTGTGATCAAATGGAGGCATCGAGTTTCCAGTCAAGAGAGCCGCATCGTTGTGAAATGCCCAGTCACCAGAATCACCTTGGTCTTGTTTCCATGTCACCGGTGGTCTAGTCCCGTGGCTGAGTACTGAGTCAAAGTTTTCAATATAGGGAAACTCAGTGATATAATGCCCCGCGGAACCACCGAATTGCCTGAATCGCGAATCGTTGATGGGTTGAAGATCGCCGGGATAGCTAAGCCCTACGTCAATCGTGTGAGTGCCCACGGCACTTAAGTCAGCGGTCGCACTAAAAGTGAAGGAAACGCTTTCTCCGGTGCTCAGGACGCTGGTGAGAGTCAGTGTCTCTGACACCATGGTCCCTCCATCAGTGTTGAATGACAGATTCAGAGCCGTCCCCGGCGGCATTGGGTTTAGACCCAGATTGCTCACGCGAACCGACACTGCTTCGGTTGCCGTGAGGACGTTTGCTGTTCCGGCAACCCGAGTTGGGCTTACTATCTCAACAAGGGCAGCGTCAATTGCCTTGGCATTCACTTGCACGTTCATCACCGCTTGAATTTCTGCAGCGCTCAGCGCGCGCCCCCAAATGCGAAACTC
>JAJRYU010000195.1 GCA_024275615.1 Planctomycetota bacterium | reverse complement strand
GCCTATGAAGCACTCATGGAAGGTGCCGATTCGGCTTTCAAGAAGTGGCGCATGATGCCGGCTCCCCAAAGAGGTGAGGTTGTCAGGGAGATTGGCAACGCACTGAGAGAGAAAAAGGCCGAGCTTGGTGCTCTTGTCACCCTAGAAATGGGCAAGATCGTCAGCGAAGGTGAAGGCGAGGTTCAAGAGATGATCGACATCTGCGATTTCGCCGTTGGTCTCTCTCGTCAACTCTATGGCTTGACAATGCACAGCGAGCGCCCCGGGCATCGCATGTATGAGCAATGGCATCCCCTGGGCAACGTCGGCATTATCACCGCCTTCAACTTTCCCGTAGCGGTCTGGGCCTGGAACGCCATGCTTGCCGCGGTTTGCGGTGACGTTGTCACTTGGAAGCCCTCTCTCAAGACGCCACTGACGGCGATCGCTGTTCAAAACATCGTGTCCAAGGTCGCCAAGAAACACGACTTGGCGGGTGTCTTCAACATGATTGTCGGCTCCGACCTTGAGATTGGCGAGAAGATGACGTCCGATCGACGTTTGCCCCTCATCAGTGCCACCGGCTCTTGCCGCATGGGACGCATTGTCGGTGCCAGAGTCGCTGAGCGGCTGGGCAGGAGTCTCCTCGAGCTTGGCGGCAACAATGCCATCATCCTCATGGACGATGCCGATTTGGACATGGCCATTCGTGCCATTGCCTTTGGCGCCGTTGGAACCGCCGGTCAACGATGCACGTCAACACGCCGTGTGTTTCTCCACAAGAATATCTCGCAGAAGGTCATCGATATCCTTGTGAAAGCCTACAACCAATTCAATATTGGCGACCCTCTCGACAGGAAGACCCTCGTCGGTCCCTTGATCGACAAGGATTCTGTCGATGGCATGATGCGTGCCCTCGATCAGGTTCGCCTCGAAGGTGGTGAGATTCTCTGCGGCGGCGACCGCTTGAGTCGCGACGGCTTCTACGTCACACCCGCCATCGTCAAGGCAAACAAGGACATGGACGTTTGGAAGGAAGAGACCTTCGCACCTATACTCTATCTCTTCGAGGTTGATGGTTACGAAGATGCCATCGCCATGCACAACGCTGTTGATCAGGGCCTATCCTCGTCGATTTTCACCTTGAACATGCGTACTGCTGAGAATTTCCTCAGTCATGCCGGCAGCGACTGCGGCATTGCCAACGTCAACATCGGTACGAGCGGCGCTGAAATCGGAGGTGCTTTCGGTGGCGAGAAAGACACTGGCGGTGGTCGTGAGTCAGGCTCAGATGCTTGGCGCGCTTATATGCGCAGGCAAACGAACACGATCAACTGGTCATCGGAATTGCCACTTGCTCAAGGTGTTGAGTTCGACATATAGAGTTTCGTCAGCACCAAGAGTCGACCATTTGTCTGAAAAGCGGTCCCTTTGCAAAGTGCAGAGGAGCCGCTTTTTTGGTGTTGACCGTTGTCCAGTTTACCCACCTTCTACTCGTTTCTTGCGTTCGCTGGAAATCTCCTTGCCTCTCAATCCTGCACTGCCAATCGGCCCCCTCGGTACTTTCCAGGCAGCCGCCGCCAACGGTCTTGGCAGCATCTATCTGACCAATGCCGTGGTGTTTGAAATCGTGCCATCGCACGACACCAAAGGAATCAAATTCCAAAGGCGTGAGAGAAAGTCAATCTTCGTTCGCGCCATCATTCGACTGACTTATTGACTTTTCTCCGACGCTCGCGCCAAGCGCACCTGCGGTGTAGACCTTAGCGTAGTTCTGGAATGAGCCGTTGAGAGCCGTCGCCCCGTACCATTCGCCATGGCTGCCAAGGCCAAATCTGCCAGACTTC
>JAJRYU010000194.1 GCA_024275615.1 Planctomycetota bacterium | reverse complement strand
TCACGAATACGCTCGGCGTACACACAATCAATACCTTCGGCGCTTTGGCGGCGGCAAGAAAGAGGCCATTTTCTTGGGCATGAATCCAGGGCCATACGGCATGGCTCAGACAGGAATCCCTTTTGGCGAGATCGCTCATGTTCGCGAGTGGATGGGGATCAAGGGGAAAGTAGACAAGCCAGCCTTGGAACATCCCAAACGTCCGATTGACGGATTCAGTTGCCAACGTAGTGAAGTTAGCGGTCGGCGCTTATGGGGGTTTTTCGCCAGTCTCTATCCTGAGCCTGGGGCTTTCTTTGAACGTTTCTTCGTAGTCAATTATTGCCCTCTCGTTTTTATGGAAGAAAGTGGCAAGAACCGGACCCCAGACAAGCTCTTTGCCTCGGAACGCGAGGCCCTTTTTCAGATTTGTGATCGCGCTCTCAACAGAATTGTCGAACGTCTCGATCCTGAATCCATCATTGGCGTGGGACGTTTTGCAACGGATCGTGCCCAAGCCGCTCTTGGCCACCGTAACTTGCAGATAGGTACTGTTTTACATCCAAGTCCCGCGAGTCCAGCCGCGAATCGAGGGTGGCAGGAAGCAGCATCGCGTCAGCTAGCCGATCTTGGTCTTGTCTTGCCAGTTTAGCGACAACACCAAGAGATTTGTCCCACAAAGCCCTTGCTCCTGCCGAGCAGATCCTTAATGTCACATCATGCAACGTGTAAGGCCCCTTGATCGACATCCACCCACACACAAAAGAACATCGCCGGGAGCTGCTCTCGACGACTTGAAATTTATCCGGGAGACCATGGAGCGTTCGCAAGCCTTTACGGCTTTGCCTGGACGTGGAGGTGTCCTCATTGGCGTTACCGCATTCGTTGCCGCCTGGGTCGCTTCGCGCCAGACGCAAGATGCCACCTGGATCATGGTGTGGATGACGGAGGCCCTTGTGGCTGCTTCCATTGGGCTTATTTCTTTGGCTCGGAAAGCCAATCGATCCGGATTGAGTTTGTCGAGGGGACCGGGCAGGCGATTCTTGTTGGGGATGGGGCCAGCACTTCTGACCGGACTCATGCTGACGATCTCACTGCATTCGGCTGGCAACTTTGATGTTATTCCGGGCATGTGGTTGCTTCTCTATGGGGCCGCCATTATTGCTGCTGGGACATTTTCTGTGCCTGCCGTGCCGCTGATGGGAGCTTGCTTTATGGCGTTGGGCATGGTGGCCACACTGGGGCCTGAGGCTTGGTACAACGAGTGTATGGCACTGGGTTTTGGCGGTCTCCATCTTGGTTTTGGGTTGTTGATTGCAAGGAGATATGGTGGCTAGGCAAACCAAGAACAAGGCAAAAGGAATCGACCGTTCGAAACGTCGGTCTGACAAGACGGTCGCGATGTCAGTTCCCGAACTCAATAGGCTCATTCATGAACGCATGCGACTGGGCATCATGAGTGCGTTGGCAGTCCACGATTTTTTGAGTTTCCAAGAACTCAAAGATGTCTTGAATGCGACGGACGGAAATCTGAGTGTTCACGCTCGGAAACTCGAAGAAGCGGGCTATTTGACTTGCACAAAGACATTCGTCGGTCGTATGCCCAAGACGGAATATCGCCTTAGTGGGGAAGGGCGAGACCAACTTGAAGACTACTTGGGACACATGGAGTCACTCATCGAGGCTACTCGCCGTTAGTTCAGTGCTCGACTTTTACCGCTTTCGTGAAGTGTTGAGTACCAACTCCCTGAATGAAGATTGGCTTGCCGTCTAACAACGTCTCGTCCAAAACCGTCACCAAGAATCCATCACCCATAGCGTCAGTGACAACTTGGAACTTGAGGTCGTTTCCATCCTTGTCCTTGAGACCTTGTTCATCATTGAGCCACAAGCCACCTGTGCGTTGCG
>JAJRYU010000193.1 GCA_024275615.1 Planctomycetota bacterium | reverse complement strand
GACCTTATTGCCGCGGGCGTCTTTGATTTCGGCCAAACCCTTGTAGACGTCGACCGTCAGGTTGATGTCGTTAGGGGATTCGATGTTTGCACGGATGCGCGCCCCTTCAAAAAACCGAGATGCTTCCGGTGTGTCGCCGTTCCGCAGAGCTTCACGGCCAAACTGAATGAGCTCGCGAGCAGAAAGAGATGGGTCCAAATCGAGTTTGGCTTCTTCCGAGGCTTCGGTTGCCTCGGGAATTTCAGCTACGATTCCTCCTTTGAGAAAGAAGAAGGCTGCACCGCCGATGGCAAGAAAGACCAAGACACCGAGGGTTTTCGCAAGCAGCGCCTTGCGGCTTGCTTTCTTTTCCTGGACTTCTTTGAGACGAACTTTTGTCGCTTCGGACGACTCGGTTTCATCTTTGACCTCAACGTCAGCGGTGGTGGGCGCATCCGCTTCGGCATTCGGCTTGTCTTTGGTTTTCGTTTCTGCCTTACTCATCTTGATTTCTCGCTGCGCTGCAGGATGCTTGTCGATTCAGTTGAACGCAACTGATGTGCCGATCTTGGCTATCCCGAGAGCCTTCCTGGAAGTCCTTTTGAGTGCTGGTGTTGTGTTAGGTCGTTCAGAATTCGCCCGGCGTGAGTTTGCCGTTGGTGTCGAGAAATCAGACGGACTGTCTTACTCTTGGACACTCGTCTCGCTGTAGGCCATAGTCACGCATCTTGTTGTAGAGCGTGCTTCGGTTGATGCCCAAGATGTTCGCCGAGCGCGTAATGTTGAACCGTGTCTCGTTGAGCACCATGCGGATGAGTTCGCTTTCCATGCCCCTCAGGCTCATGTCCTTCAGTGGTAGCGTGTCTGTGTCGGCCTGCTGTTCCATCTGGGTTTCCGGAATCGTCAAGTGACGTTTCTCGATGGCTTCACCATCACAGACGATCGCCGCATACTCGCAGACATTGCGCAACTCACGCACGTTTCCTGGCCATGGATAGCGAGCCAAACGAGCATGGGCTTCGGGTGAGAATCCTCGGATCATCTTTCCCATTTCGCTGGAAAATTTTTCCAGGAAGTAGGCACAAAGCTCAGGAATGTCTGCAGCTCGGTCCCTCAATGGAGGAACGAGTAAAGGGACAACATTGAGTCGGTAGAACAAGTCAGCCCGAAATCTCTTTTCGTTGACTTCGTGACGAAGGTCGCGATTTGTCGCCGCAATGATGCGAACGTCCACTTCGATGTCGCTGACACCACCAACCCGCTTGATTCTGTTTTCCTGGAGAACACGGAGGAGGCGGGCCTGGAGTCCGGGAGCCAGTTCACCCACCTCATCCAGGAAGAGAGTTCCGCCATTGGCGGCGTCAAAAAGGCCTTTTTTTCCGGACGCCAAGGCACCTGTGAATGCGCCAGCCTCGTAGCCAAAGAGTTCGGCTTCCAAGAGGTTCTCTGTCAATGTCGCGCAGTTGATGGCCAAGAAAGGCCCGTTCTTGCGTGCTCCATCGTAGTGAATGGCCCGAGCAATGAGCTCTTTGCCAGTACCGCTTTCTCCTTCGATAAGGACGGTTGCTTTCGGGGCCTGGATAACCAAGTTCAATGAGTCCATGAGAGCTTTGAGAGGCTTGCTGCTACCAATAATTGGCGGGCGAGCCATGGAGTCTATAGCCTTGGCTGCCGTAGAGTCTCTGCTTTGATTGCGGCGCTCGGCCATGGCCTTGCCAATAATGGCTGAAAGATGACCTGGAAATACTGGCTTTTCTACGACGTCGACGGCGCCACCATTCACGGCTTCACCAACGTCTTGGATGGCGGGGTCGTGTACGCAAACGACGCAAACGGTCTTGTTGTCAATGACCTCGCTGGATTGCAGGAGGTCAATCGCTCGCCCATCGTCGAGTTCGTTGGTCATCACCAACGCTTGTGGAGGGCGTCTCCTAAGCTCAGCTTTTGCGTGGCCGAAATCGGAAACTACTTTGACTTCGAATCCTTCCTTGCGGAAGGCCAATTCAAGTTCACGGGTGTGGTCCATGTCGTTGTCGACAATGAGCATACTAGGCTTGGTTTGCATGACAGGCTTGCTCTCTCTTCTCTCCGCAGCGCCTCTTCTCTGCTCCCGGTAGAGCCAGGAGCGAAGCGTTGCATGTTGCACCACTGTCATCGGCCTAAATCTTCCAGGACATGAAATAATTTCCACTCGATACTGGTAGAAAACCCGACACGGGCCCATGAAAGCGTGGCCGCTGGTGGGTCCCAGACGGCGCGAAACAGCTCCAAACACCCCATATGGGCAATTGTGCTGTTGGCGTGTGCTGTCGTGGAGAAATCGAACAACTTGCGGGTATTGACGCTGTCTCAATATGAATCGGCTGGGTATCACTGGGATTTCCAGCGACAAACGACCCGATCTCGGCATTTCACCCTTGTCTAGATGAAGGAGCCGAGTCATGACAGAAAAGCGTCACGTACATCAACTATTTCTTGGCGATTTCGACGGCGAACAGACTTTCTCCCTAAAGCCACCACCAAATAGTCCGATCACAATCCAACGAAGAAGCTCTTTGGAAAAGGGGCTCCTTGCCGTCAGCGGCTCAAACGAGCCAATGAGGATTTGACGACCTTCATCAGGCGAAGGCGGCAAGACGTATCGAGGAGGAAATTATGGGTCTCAGAATTCAGACGAATGTTGCGTCATTGAACGCACAAAGAAACCTTGCGGGAGCCTCTGGGCAATTGGCGAAGTCTTTTCGCCGCTTGTCAACTGGCCTCCGAATCTCAACTGCTGCGGATGATGCCGCTGGCCTCGCTATTAGTGAGCGCCTGCGATCACGAATTCGGAGTATTCAACAATCGGAAAGGAACGCCAACGACGGCATTTCCTTAGTACAGACCGCCGAGGGCGCTTTGAATGAGGTTGGCAACATCCTGATTCGTATGCGCGAACTTGCGATCCAGTCTGCAAACGGCACGCTCGCCAGTCAAGATCAGGACACTCTTAATGAAGAGTTCCAAGCGATCAAGAATGAAATCGAACGTATCGCCCAGGCGACCAGCTTCTCAGGGTTGGACCTCTTGAATGGTTCAACATCAGCTATTCGCTTACAGATCGGTCCAGGCACGACAGCCGGTGTCGATACTCTGGACGTCTCTCTCGTGGCGACGACGGCGTCCAACTTGGGAATCACAAGTCTAGGCGTTGGTTCGACCTATACCGAGAAGACAATGCCCTTG
>JAJRYU010000192.1 GCA_024275615.1 Planctomycetota bacterium | reverse complement strand
GGAGAAGATGATGAACATGGCAAAAGTAAAGGAGATTCAAGTTGCGATTGAATCCTTGCCTGATCAGGAGTACATACGCTTGAGGCAGTGGTTTTCGGAAAGAGACTGGAAAAAATGGGATGGGCAGATTGAGGCGGATTCGGAGTCGGGAAGGCTGGATTTCTTAATTGAGGAAGCTCTCAATGAAAAAGCTAAAGGCATCCTGCGAGAATTATAGATGCATAGGGCAACGAACCGCTTCTGGAAATGCTTCGGGGATCTCCCAGAATCTGTCCAGCGGATAGCGAAAGAGAAATTCGAATTGCTCAAAGCGAATCCTTCGCACCCGTCTCTTCATCGCAAGAAGGTCGGTAAATTTTGGTCGGTCCGAGTTGGAATCAACCACAGGGCACTTGCGATTGATGATGGAGAAGACTTCATCTGGGTTTGGATTGGTACTCACGACGAATACGAACGTATGATCAAATAGGCGCGAACCGGGCTGTCGTTTTCCGAGGTGAATGTCTGACTGAAGGGAAGCTCGTCGAGGGCGGGGTGCGGGGGAGCGGAGGCGATTCGCCGCGTTGCGTGTCCCGCGGGGGCGTTGCGCGACCGGAGTGGGAGAGGATGGATGGCTGCAACACTCGCCGCTGATGTGCTTCAAGACGAGATCGCTGTTTCACTTGCTCGCGTGATAGCCTCTGCTAACAAACGCGCCCGTGAGTTAGGCGTTGACGTTCCCCAAAGCCTCATCACCATCACCCAGCATCCTTGGAACGGTGGTCTACTTTGGCGGATAAACTATGGTCCGAAAGATTACGTCGGGCGGCATGGCGGGGATTTGATAGTTGAAGTAGACCCAGGCGACGCCAGCATCAAACGAGTCCTTTGGGGACAGTAAGCCCTCGGTTGATACGGGGAATCCGTTCGAACGGATTCAGAACGAATGTGGTTTGTCGCGTTTCGTGTCTCAGCGGGGCGATTCATTGCGCGACGAAGCCGAGCGGGTGCGGTTTGGGGTGGAGGCCACGCGCGATTGGCTTGAATGGCAACCACTTGCAAAAACATATTGACAAAAGAGGAGTCCACGATCCTATCTTTCGCTCATTTCTGAGGGCAAATCCGAGATTTGGTCGTCTGGAGGCAAGTTATTGTCAATTTTTTGCCCGAAATCGCTTCAAAATCAGTGGCTGGGTCATGTCAACAGATGAGCGGTGCCTGGGCAACCTGAGAAGTGATCCCGCATATAGTGGTGAATTCTCAATAACCACTATATGTAGTACACAGCAATTTCGGAAAGTGCTCTGAAAATAAGCGAAAGATAGGCACGATGAGACACGTTGGCAAGATTAAGTGGTTCGGTGGCTACAACCGAAAGACGGATTCGTACAACAATTATGGGTTTATCGGTAGTGATGGCAGACCTGATGTATACATTCACAGAAGAGAGGTTCGTTGTCCAGAGAGTGCTTTGCAGGAAGGCACACCTGTTACCTTTGAGATTGGGGTAAACCGCCAGACTGGCCGGGAGGAGGCAAAGAATCTGCTGTTGTTGACCGAAGAAACGGACGTAGATGTTCTAGCCCTGGCTGTGCACAGCAGCGACGAGAGGATATGGAAGCCGGTGTTTGGTGAGTATCTCGCTACGCTCGTGCCAGATGATGCGGAGCCCTTGGTGATCGAGAAGATAGCTGCTTTATCATCCAGGCAAAGAAGTGAATTTGTGCGTTCTCTGCCAAAGAGCATTCTTTCCTTCTCTCAAACTGTTCGGGGGTTCCTGCCAACTGATGAGCAATTCCGTTTGTGTCTCGAAATATTGGATACTGACACAACAGCAGAGCAACCAATGAATCGAGCCGCTTTGCTAGTTGAACTGCGGGGGTTTCTGGAAGAACTCAATAGCCCTGGCATTTGGGAATCAGTGCCCGACACTATTGTGTTGGAAGAGCAAGTATGGCCCGCCGCTCCCCAGGATCGGCAGATGAAGATTTTGGCCTCGCAGCTCAGCAAAGAAGAAATGACAGACAATGAAGACACGATCCTACGAATTGTGCAGGTGCTGAGTGAGTCTCCACTAGACGAGCGGCCCTCGTTAGTGGCTATGCTTCCAGCCTGGGCCAAGAACCACGATGCAATCTTCGCTCTTCAGCCTCTCGTTGATCAAGTCAATCAGGTGTGGTCATCCTTGGAACTTGGCTCTTTGCGGGTTTGGCACAAGTTATCGCGGCAGGCTAAGATTCTGTGTGTTTATCGTGCTGCAAAAGAGAACAGGAGCCTTTCCGGGCTAGCTAGCGTAGGTGAAGATGACCCGCTAGTAAGATGTGCGCTCATTCTTCTCTGGGCCAAGGAAAATCCCCAGAAAAGCGATGCCGCGTTCGAGAAAGCGCACAGATTGTTTCAGGATTATGTCGTTACTCAGGCATGGAACTCAACCGAACCATTAGATCTCTATCCTCTTCTTCCCCACTGCCGACCAGGTGTTGTTGAGTATTGTGAGGGAAAACCGTGGGTCACTGACGAAGACAAAAGATCGGGGTCCAACAGAGTGTCCAGAGCATTCTGTCCCCGCAGGAAGAGAGGGTGTGGCCTCTTTGACCCATCTGAAGCAGACGCCTATGATGTCAGTCCGTCAAGGTGGGATACTGACGTATCATCTTTTACGGAAAATGAATTGCTTTTTTAGGAGGTCAAGGCCAATGAGCGGGTGGTATTATGACTTGGAGGGCGCTTGTCTCTACGCCGAGTGCTCACAGGAATGGAGGAATTGGTCCCTGTTGGAACTGATCGAAGCAACAGGTGTTGTACCGGATCTTCCCGAATTACAAAAACCTGATGAGTATGTGTCAAAGTTGTCGGGGTGGGTAAACCGCCTCAACGAAATTCGGGAGAGACTCAGGTGTTCGGTCTGCAAGCAGATGATGATCCCCAACTACAAATATGCCAAGAATCTCGCCCGCTACAATATGACGGTCGCCTCGTGTCAAAGTGGAGAGGGTCACGATCAGAACATTTACTTGAATCATTGTTGGGCCTGCCGCGAGATAATTGATAGCAGAGAGAGCAGAATCCAAGTGGAAAAACGCTACATTTGCATTCACTGTGGGAGTGGTCCGCAAAAGAGTGATACCTATACCCAGGGGGACATCTGTCCAAAATGTGGAGCGCGAGGAATGACCGGGGAGGGTCGATCTCGATTGTGCAGTGCGTGTAACCATTCAATTCGACTTCCTGCAGCGCATCATCTAACTGGACCCCGGTCACAGAGAGTGCGCAATCTCACGTAGAGAGTAATGGGCGTCTTGGCAAAGACAGCTTGATGGGAAGTGCATTCACTGACTTGACGAGGACCACATGACCGACACCACAACCTCACAACAAACCGACGTCGTTGGTGCGGCGCTGGTGGTGGGGGCCGGCATCGGCGGCATGCAGGCCGCCGTGGACATGGCCAACGCCGGCCTCAAGGTGTATCTCATCGAGAGCCAGACGGCCATCGGCGGGCACATGGCCCGGCTGGACAAGACCTTCCCCACCAACGATTGCGCCATGTGCATCATGTCGCCCAAGCTGGTGGAGTGTGGGCGGCATCTCAACATCGAGATCCTGACCGGGGCCGAACTGGAAGCGGTTGAAGGCCGGGCGGGCGATTTCACCGTGAGCGTGCGCCAGCGGCCACGTTTCGTGGACATGGACAAGTGCACGGCCTGCGGCGATTGCGC
>JAJRYU010000191.1 GCA_024275615.1 Planctomycetota bacterium | reverse complement strand
GTGCTGAGGGCTTTGGACATATGAAGGGGGCTTTGGTTTTCGTAGGACCAACTGAGGTAGTGAATCGTCTGTTTTGGTGAACCCTGGGCGTAGCCTTTGGGAGGAGTGTCTGGGGGATAACTCACGCAGCCCGTGGTCAAGGTGATGAGGGCCAAAACGGCTAAAAAACGGTGTGACATGTTAGCTCCGGCAAGAGAAATGAAGGAACTTGGCAACGCTATCAACCCCACTTGGCAATGTCAAACTGAGTTCTCGGTTATCTTATTGTAGGGTAAGTGGTTATGGCTGTTGCTTTGGCCGACCTGCTGACCATGAAGCCGTTGAGATCATTCATGGAGATCACTTTCGGTGACGCGGCGAACTGCCTCCACTAAGTCAAAGGCGCAGGGGAACTTAGGATCTCTTGCAAAACCAAAACCCTGGGGCGTACAATGCCTCCGCTTGGCCAGCGTTGCAGCCAATAATCGCTGATTTTGGAATGACTAGGGACTCGTAAATATATGGCGCGACAACTACTTGGGCAGATTCTTCAGGCCCAGGGTGTCATCGATGACAAACAGATCGCTGATGCGGTCCGGCTGCAAGACGATGCTGGTATCAAGTTTGGGCAGGCTCTCATCAAGATGGGCCACATCAATGATGAGCAGCTTGCTAGGGCTTTGGCCCGTCAATCGAAACTCCCTTTCGTTGACCTTTCCAAGGGGCGAATCGCAGATGACGTGATTGATCTCATTCCCGCCAATTTGGCGGAAGAGTATGGCATCATCCCCATCAAAGTTCAGGGCAGTGAAGTCATTGTTGCCTTGGCGGACCCCTTGCAGGTCTTCAACCTTGAGAATCTGACCTTCCTCCTCAACATGAAATTCCGCTGCGCCATTGCCGCGGAATCCGTTCTCAAGGCAGCTTTTCGACGCTATTACGCCGTCGAAGCTGATCTCTCTGACGACGTCACCATTGGCAAGAAGGAGGACGAGGACGAGGAAGCACCCATCATCCGTTTGGTGGACACGATGATTGAAGACGCGGTTCGAGTTCGAGCCTCGGATATTCACTTCGAGCCTTTTGATGAGGAGCTACGGGTTCGTTTCCGTGTTGATGGCGTTTGCAAAACCGTTGCCCGTCACCCGAAGCATCTACACGGACCCATCATCTCTCGTATGAAAATCTTGGCCGGTATGGACATCTCTGAGAAGAGAAAACCACAAGACGGTCGGATCAAGACGCGAGCCTTGTCGAAGGAAATCGACATGCGTGTCAGCGCTTTACCTGCGATCAAGGGTGAGAGCATCGTTTGCCGAATCCTCGACAAAGAGGAAGGCCTTGTGTCTTTGGAGAAGCTTGGTTTCGCTGGCCGTGATCTCGATCGATTTGACAAGATCATCAAGCGACCCAATGGCATCTTTTTGGTCACCGGACCAACAGGATCAGGTAAGACCACTACGCTTTACGCTGCACTCAAGAAATTGAATCGACCGGACCTCAAGATTATCACCGCAGAAAACCCAATCGAATACAACCTGAAGGGGATCAACCAATGCCAGGTGAAGCATTCAATTGGACTAGATTTTTCACGCATCCTGCGGGCTATGCTGCGCCAGGCACCCAATATTATTCTTGTCGGTGAAATTCGTGATGAAGAGACCGCAGCCATCGCCACCCAAGCGGCTCTCACCGGGCATTTGGTCTTTTCGACATTGCATACCAATGACGCGCCTAGCGCCATCACTCGACTCGTCGAAATGGGGGTGCCGTCCTACATGGTTTCAACGTCCATGGTCGCTGTCTTGGCCCAACGGTTGGTCCGAGCCCTATGCCAACATTGCAAAGAAGTCTACGAACCATCTGGGCCGGAACTTGCGACGGTGGGCTTGACTCCAGAAGAAGCCGTTGGCTCAGAGGTCTTTCGAGCCAAAGGCTGTGAGAGATGCAGTTACAATGGCTACTCGGGGCGGATAGGGATTTTTGAATTGATGACGGTCGATGAAGATCTCCGGGAACTGACCTTCAAAGGCGCTTCCCATCTTGAATTGCGCAGGCAAGCCTTACTTTCTGGAATGGCATCATTGCGTGCGGACGGCGCTCGTAAGATCCTCCAGGGCAAGACCAGCATCGAAGAAGTGCTTCGCGTCGTGAGTCAGGAAGTGACTGACGGTTAAAGAGGAATCCATGACAAGTATCAATCACATTCTCGACTTTTGTATCGAGACCAACGCTTCCGACATCCACCTCACTGTGGGGCGTCCGCCGGTCTTGCGCCAAGGTGGTCGCATGAAGAGCATCGAAGGCGAGTCGCTCACACCTGCGGACACCGAAGCGATGGCCAAGGGGATCATGCCCGCACGCTTGGAGCCAGAATTCAAGGAGCTTGGGAGCGTCGACTTCGGCATGAGTTACGGCGATAAGGCTCGGTTTCGCGTTTCGATTCTGCGTCAAAAGGGGCACGTCGGCATGGTCCTGCGCTTGATTCCATCGAGGCTCCTCACCTTCGAACAAAT
>JAJRYU010000190.1 GCA_024275615.1 Planctomycetota bacterium | reverse complement strand
GGAAAGGAGGGCATCTCACGAAGATTGAGATTGGCGGCACCGAGGATTTGGGATTTCTCTTCGGCGAGAACCATGAATGCGGGTGTGTCTTGATCAAGAAATTGCGATGTCTTTGCCAGTGAATCTTGCAACGTTGCCCCGGACTCGCCCCTCTCCCACTCGTGAAAATACCATGCGGCGATTTGCGGAGCAGCTTGCGGTTTGTCTGACAAGAGTATGAATTTCACTTAATGGTCCGACAAAGAATGAATGGCAGTCGATTCGAGAAGTTTGAATTCTATCACGGACTCCCGGCGCACCGACACCACCAGCGAAAAAAAACACCAACCCAAAAGGTTGGTGCTTCTCGCCAAACAAAGAACTGGGTGATGGTTTGGGTAAACCTACCTCACTCTCACAATCAGTCCGTTGGTCGCCTTCAAGTTGCCTGCACCATCTTCGATCACGCCTTGAAGCGTGAACGTCGTTTGGAAGTTGAGGCCGCCTGAGACTTGAAAATTCCAAGGTGCCAAGGTCGCGGGCAAGATCTCCCCACCGACAACAGGGCCGAGGCTGCTTGCAAGCGTAAATACAAGAGGCTGAGCCCAAGGCACCAAGGGCACTGGGTAGATGGTGAAATCACCGATGGCGTTTGGCAAGCTGATGACATCCGTCTCAGCTGGCGCTCCGATTTGACCGAAGATGACAAACCCTGCGGGAACAGCATTGCCTGTAGGCTGTGCGATTTCAAAACTGAAGCTCGTGCCGACTTCCAGGTCGACCCGGCGGGCAGGCCCGCCTACTCCCCCGTTGACGGTCAGGTGGATCTCTTCTTGGCCTTGAAGATTGGTGACATTGGCGATGGCTCCTTGGCCAAGCCAAGGCCCACCGGCAACCACAAGAACGCGGCCTGGGTTCAGACCAGTCGGATCGGTTGATCCCAAGAAGTCGGCAACGCCATCGCCGTCGACATCGCCCACCACGGCGAGTTGGGTCATGTCATTCGTCACCGTGTCGGTATCAAATTTGGCAACACCAGTAACACCAGAGAACACCGTCACATCGTCGTCGTGACCAGCGTCATTGCGGCTGGCAGAAAGAACATCCGCGTTGCCATCGGCGTTCACGTCGATCAATTCGATCTTGGCACCGATGCCATCGCAAGGTTGGCCAAACCAACTGTGGATGATTTGATTCGTTGCCCCGGAGAAAACAAAAATGGCACCAGCGCGGAAACCGTGAGTTTCGTCACCGCGCTTGGCCAAGACGTAGTCGCCTACACCATCTCCATCCACGTCCGCACCGGCAGCAACTTCGATGTCGGGATAACCTAGTCCGAACGAAGGCGACAAGGTCAAGGAGCCAGCTTGTAACACAAGGCTCTGGGCACCCGTCGCACCGGAATAGACGATAAGGCTGCCTGAACCTGCGGTACTTCCGACGACGAAATCTCCAGCACCGTCGCCGTCAACGTCCCCAGCACTGGCGAGGGACTGTCCCAACCGAATTGAACTGGATTGACCATGCACGGAATACAAGAGCGCGCCTGTACCGCCAGAGAATACTGAAAAGTAGCCATTGTCAAAGAGCCCTTGAGTCGATGCCCAAGGCGCAGCAACAACGTAATCGGCTTTGCCATCACCATCGACATCGTCAATGACTGCGGTGGCGTAGCCGAAGCTCTGCTCGCCAGAGAGAGGTGACTGGGTCTGCAAGACGCTGCCATCTGCTCCGGAGAAGATCTGAGTGCCTCCGGGCCCAAGGGGAACGACGCCAGCCAAACCGACAAGGGCATCACCGACTCGGCCGACGAGAAGATCGTCGAAGCCATCACTATTGAGATCTCCGATCGTGTCGATCGTGTAACTGGGCAGGTTGCTAAAATTCGCAACGATAGTTGAAAGGCTCAACTGGCGAATCAGGCTCCCGTCTGTTCCGGAGAGGATATCGATAGTCCCAGCGATATCGTTGCCGACAGCGATGTCGGGGTAACTATCGCCGTTAACATCGCCCGCACAAGAGACAGCGCGACCATAGTCGGCGGCTCCTTGGACGTCGATAATCGTCGCCTGCCCAAACCCGATTGAAGCGGCGAGGGGTAGACCCGCGATGATAAGCACCGCCAACTTCCATGCTTGTTTCATATCAATGAACTCCTTTACTACTATGAATTGCGCATCCGAACTTCATAAGAAGGTCGGATGCCCTTGTTAGATCGTTGCGAGGAATTGTTGGTTATCGGTCGAGATCGAGTGTGACGTCGGAAGTCTGGACAGTCACCATCTTCGACCGCAGGATTCGCCCATCACGCTCCAGCTCCAGGCGATACACTCCAGGACAGACGTGAGCAAAGGTGAGCGAATGCGCACCGATCACGCCTTTCACCACGAACATCTTAGTCACAGCACCCAAGGGAGCCTGATGGCGTTCGGGCGCCAACAATCGAATAGGCACAAGGCGTGCCCGATCCTTCGGTTTCAGATCTTTCAGATCTAGTGTCACTGAGGGAGCACGGCGCAACGTGGCCTTGACGCTACCTTCCCGAGGCTTCCATATCATTGGGAACGGTAGGCAGCCACGACGATAAATTGTGAGCCTTTGCGGTTCCTCAGTCAGCTTGAGAAATCCTATATCTGCGGCTCCAAAAACGGCTCGGCGCCTGGATTTGGTCGCCAGGTCAGTGAGAATAACAGCAACAAAATCCCGCTTGTTCCAAGGTGCCTTCGACAATTGGAGGTCGAAGTCCCGAAAAGGTAGGAGGCGAAACGTCACTGCGTCTCCCTTCCCGAGCACAAGATTGTCCTTGTTGAGCGACAATTCGCGCCCCGCCGCAAGAACGTCAAGACGGTATCGGCCCTGAGGCAACAGGCCGGTGAAGGTAAGCCGACCTTCGTCATTGCTTGTGGCTCTAATCACCTCTTTAGAAGCAATGGAGCGAAGCTGCGCCCGAATATCTGCGAGAGGTTCACCGAATTCGTTACGAATCACTACGACACGCGAAGAAGAAGGTAGGGGCTTCAGGGTGACGGTATTGACTGCAGTCAATTCCGCTATGGGTAGACACAAATCCCTGTATCCCGTTTGGCTCAAGAGACAATCGAATGCGCCCCCTTGCATCGGCGGCATAAGGACAAAGCCACTGGCGTCGGTAATCTTCGCTTCACGTCCAACGAATCTCTCTGCGCCTTGGATTCCGTGGGGAAGAAACCGTACTTCAAGATCGGCGAGGCCTGTGCCCGAAACATCAACAAATCTGAGGCGACGTCCGCGCTTCTTCGGCCAGACGATTCCCCCACCATGCTTGCGCTCGTGAACAAGAAAACCTCTATCATCGTGCCACAATAATAATCGAGTGGCCCTTGGCGCTCCAACATGGAGCCCTTGCTTGGGGCCTCCTTCGACCAAGTCCACATGAGCGTCATGAATCAAGAAAACTCCGTCTGAGCCTACGTCGCCATCAGCGTCCGTCTCCGCCCAACGCCTGGCGCCCGATTCTCCCAGCGGCATGATCATCACGCCTTCAATACCAGCACCCTTTTTGTCAACAACCCGCCCGACTTCGAGAGGTGGTGTCCTTCGCAACCAGATTTCGCCGCCGTCGCCGAGGCGGTTAGCGAGCTCGCTGACAATGCGATCCTGGATGTTAATTTTGATCACTTCGCCGTCCGCCGTAGCAAACTCGAGAATCGATGTCACTTGGCAGGCGCTTGGATCAAACCTGGGAATCAAGAGACGACCGTCAACAACCTCGGGCAAAAGGCAAGACCACTCACGAAAATCTCGGCCAGCAAGGCGAATTCTCGGGCGCACGTGATCCATCACTGCACCGGTGGCGAAATCTCTGAGTTTTGCCGTGTACCAACCAAGGACCCGAGGCGGATCGAGATAGGCACGGGACTCGCGCAACTCCAGATGCCAAAGAATGTCCT
>JAJRYU010000189.1 GCA_024275615.1 Planctomycetota bacterium | reverse complement strand
GGTGCTGATGTCATTGTTGGTGATATCACCGGCACAACGAACTATTCCAACGTCGGCGGCATTGATGCCTTTTCTTGTGGTACCACGTCGTGCAATATTGGCGATACGCCCTTGGACTGGATTAATGGCACCAACCTGCATCCGGTCATTGGTCAAAACGCTTACCGCTTGCACAATAATCAGTTCGTCCAAATTGGACAGTCGTGGCTGAAGCACGGTTTTGTCGCCTTGAACGGCGGGTTATGCAGCACCTGTCAATCGACTCCGGGAACCAGTTTGGGAGTTGGATGCTCCGACCCCTATGGTTCCAGCCTCAACGGTTCTCAAGGAGGATTGGGGCCCAAGTTTGAGGTTAACGCTGCGAGTGGATTCTATCTGTGGCCCTATACAGCGAGTGGCGTAACAGGAAACAGCGTCTTCAAACGACTGCAAGTGAAGACCACGGACCTCAACGCGACGACCTATTCTGGTGCGCAGTACTTCATTGAAGCGCAATACGTTGCCCATGACGATTCTTCAGATGGCAACTCAGCCAATAGCGTCTCTTGGCGCCCAGGAAATTTTAACTCATCTTCAGGGACCAACTACAACTTGAGTCTCACCGGATTCACTGTCCGAGGGGAGCCAGCAATCAACGCATGGAAGGCGGCTGATCCCAATGTGCAGCTCAAATCATTCGACATTCTCGGTGATGGGCGATTCAACGTTGGTCTCTTGCTCACCGACAATGGCAATGGCACCTACACATATGAGTATGCCATTCACAATCAAACATCTGACCGCAGCGCCTTTAAATTCGTCGTGCCTACGGCCTCGAACGCGACCATTACCAATATTGGTTTCCACGATGTCGACTATCACAGCGGCGAGCCTTTTTCTGGCACCGATTGGACAACGAGCGTATCTGCAGGCACGGTTACTTGGCAGACCGACGACTTCGCCACTAACGCCAATGCCAACGCTTTGCGTTGGGGTACGATGTACAATTTCCGGTTCACCACAGACACTCTCGCTGGCGACGGAATTCTGCACTTGTTCAAGCCCGGTGCTCAAGCAACCTTGACAGTTAGTTTTGCTCAACCCGCGTTTGCGATCACCTATCCCAATGGCGTCCCTACTTCAGTCAATTCCATGGGTGGTTCGACTGTTGTCGCCCGTGCCACCAATTTGAGTGGTGCCCCTGACCCATCAACGGCTGAGCTCTACGTCAGCATTGACGGCCTAGGATTCATTGCATTACCTATGTCGGTCCTGGGAGGCGGCGATTTCGAGGGCACATTCCCGCCTTTGGCTTGTGGTTCCGTCATGGACTGGTATGTCTCAATTGCACCTTTGGGTGGAGGGGCCGTCGTTACCGAACCTGAAGGAGCTCCGGCAAACTTCAACAGCGTTGTGTCTGCCGCTTTGCCGACGGTATTGACCCTCGACAATGCCGAAACTGACATGGGATTCACTGTGTCAGGCAATGCGACAGACGGTCAATGGGACCGTGGTATTCCTGTCAACAACAACCGCCTGGACCCGCCCGCGGACTCCGACGGCAGTGGTCAATGTTGGTTGACAGATAACTCGTCAGTTACCAGCAACTCAGATGTCGACAACGGCACGACGATTTTGACATCGCCAGCTTATGACCTTCTCGAGTTACCTGACGCCCGCATTGTGTTTGACTTGTGGTACAGCAAGAGTGGTACCGATTCGATGCAAATCGAGATCTCAAACGGTGGGCCGTGGATTCTGGTTGAGAATATCGTCTCGAGTTTGAATGGTTGGCAAGAGCGAGACATTCTTGTTGCTGATTTTGTCACACCCACGGCGGCTGTGCAATTCCGGCTCTTGGTGAGCGACATTGGGACCCAGGAAATCGTCGAGGCCGGTCTTGACAACATTCGGACAAACGCTTGCTCGTTATTCCAAGATGAATCCGTTGCTGCAGGTACCGTCGGCGTCGGCGCCGGCCTGCCACCGCAACAGGTTTTCGAAATCAATGGTAGCAATGGTGGTCCACTTCGCCGTGTCACGGTTGGCCTTGGCCAACCTATCTCTTTCGGCATGTTGCAACCCACCACGAATACTTTCTCGTCGCTATTTTTGGTTTGGGGAAATGCTGGTTTGCCTTCGCCCGCTGGTATCTTCGATCTTGGTGGTAATGTTGGCAAAATGCACATCATTCCTTGTGATGCGGATCCTCTGAACCCCAACTATTTCTTGCTTACGGACAATTCTGGATTTAGCAGTTGTTCGGGTCTCTTGGGTTCCAGTGGAACCCCCTGGTTCCAGAACTTTCCTGCTGGTGTGAGTGTCAACATTACTGCAGTGATGCAGGGTGTTGTCATCGATCCTTCAGGCCCCAATAGTCTTGGGATTACTAATGCGATCATTCTCCGTGCGGTGAACTAGACTGGGTTACAGTCTGTTACTCATCGAGTGCATGGGGGCCCAGCCTTGTTGCTGGGCCCCTTTTTCCTTGCCCCGCCGTCCTCGCTAGTGCTATGCCGAAAGCTAAGGAGTTGCCGATGAAGCGTTTCATAGTCCTCAATCTCGTGGTCATTGCCTTGTTTGGTTGTGCTGGGCCGCGCCAAGTGATTTTTCCCACGGCAGATGGAGGCGTTGTTGAGGCTGATGTCTACGGTCGTGGTGAGGTCGGTGTTGTGCTCGCTCACGGTGGTATGTTCACCAAAGAAAGTTGGACTGAGCAAGCAGAGGACTTAGCAGACGCGGGATATCGGGTCTTAGCCTTCAATTTTAGGGGGCGTGGAAAATCTCACGGCGGACCTCAGGAAAATTCACGCAATGACGTTCACTTGGATGTTCTGGCGGCCGTTCGCTATCTACGCAAGCTGGGTGTGGGCACCGTCTCTGTTGTTGGCGGCAGTTTTGGCGGCTGGGCATCTGCACGGGCGGCAGTGGCGGCAAAGATCGGGGAGATTGATCGTATCGTTCTCTTGGCCGCCTCGCCCATTGACCATCCTGAGCTCATCAAGGGCAGGAAGCTCTTTATCGTCTCCCGGGACGACCCCAAGGCACGGAAGCGCAAGCGTCTGGTCGCGATCCAAGACCAATATGACCGGGCCCAAGACCCCAAAGAGCTGGTTGTCCTAGAGGGCTCCGCACATGCCCAGCACATCTTCAAGACTGAACAGGGTGCCCGGTTGATGCGTGAAATCTTGCGATTCCTCGCTCAACCCTAGGGTTCAGAATGACGTGATGGAGACCTTCGGGGTGTGAACTGAGGGCTCCGTGACTCTCATATCGGCAATTTTCCGGGGGTTGTGCGAAGTCGACCCGGAGTGAGCGCTGCAACATCTTCCGTACCAGTGGCTTAGGGTAAGGGCGATATTCCCGACCCGCCAACGCTCTTCATGGGCGGTTGTTTGAAATTCTCTACAACACGAGGTCGGGAAGATCGGGTACAAAGAGGGGCGACCAACCACAGTTGGCGGAGCAAGGAAAATCTATATTTTTGGAGTCCGCATTCATGAAGAATTTCGCGGCGATGCCTCTTTTGGTTTTTTGTCTAGTGATTGTTGCCCTCATGGTGGCACCTCTGCAAGGCCAATGGACTGGAAATACAACAATAGGGGCCGACATTGTCGTCGGTGACATTGTTGGAGTCAGTAACTACACGAGTTTGGGTACTGTTGATGCGTTCGCATGTGGTACGACATCATGCAACATTGGCAGCGTACCCGTCGACTGGATCGATGGAGTCAATCTTCATCCCGTCATTGGCCAAAACGCATATCGCCTGCACAACAACCGTTTTGAACAGGTCGGGCAATCTTGGCTCAAGCACGGTTTCTTGGCTCTGAACGGCAATCTGTGTGACACATGTATCCAGACGCCGACGACAAGCCTAGGTGTGGGTTGTTCTGATCCCTACAATTCCGGTTTGAATGGCACTCAGGCCCGTCTTGGACCGAAGTTTGAAGTGAACGCTTCCACCGGTTTCTACCTATGGCCCTACACAGCGAGTGGCATGACGGGAAACAGCATCTACAAGCGCCTGCAGGTCAAGACCGCCGATCTCAATAGCGCCAACTATCCAGGTGCCTCGTACTTCATTGAAGCCCAATACGTAGCGCCTGACGACTCTGCAGATGGCAACTCTGCCAATAGTGTTTCTTGGCGCGCTGGTGCTTTTACGCTTTCGACCGGGACAAACTACAATCTCAGCTTGACAGGTTCTACCGTTCGAGGCGAGCCTGCACTCAATGCTTGGAAGGCAGCAGATCCCAACGTCGAGATCC
>JAJRYU010000188.1 GCA_024275615.1 Planctomycetota bacterium | reverse complement strand
CGGCGAAATATACCAGCAGCCATGAGGGGCTTCAAGCCAAGGCGAGGCGATTTACCCATTCTGTGGTCAAAGGCCGGGTATGGGCGGCTCAGCAGCGAAAATGCGGTAGTCGAGATCCGGAAAAATGGCGTCTTGGCGTTCCCAGGATTCCAGTTGATCGGTTGGTGGCGAACTTTGGGAGAGCAAGTCTTCGAGAGCGAAGAAGCGATGTACGTGGTCGCGAAAGCGCTTTTCTGCGTACCAAGTCGACGTTTCCATGCTGAGGATGAAGGACCAATCACTGGATTGAGCCAAGAGCAACTCTCTCCCCATTTGTCGCAAAACTCGGGCAGCGAGGGAGTCCTTTGCCAGGTCTTGGGAGGCCAGCGCTTGCATACGTTCCTCCATTTCGTGGAGGTGGGGCCAAAACCACTGGTTCTTGTCGTTAAGCCAGACTTTGAAGAAGCCGTCTTCTCCCCAGGAGCAAGAATCCATGGCAGCCGTGGGCACGGCGCCATCTTGACTAAGGACTTCGCTGGGCGTCGAGAGTGAAAAGATGAGATCTTCTTCAACGTCGGCTGCTTGTCGGAACATCTCTTCCAAGAACCAAGGGCCTTCGTACCACCAGTGGCCAAATAGTTCCGTGTCGAAGGGGGCAGTAATGCAGATGGCCTCGTCTAGTATCTCATGCTGGTGTTTGATTTGTTCGCCACGATTGAACAAAAAGTTACCGGCATGAGTGGCGGCTCGGGCTTTGGCATCTGATGGTGAGTAGAGCTCCTTTTCATGAAGTGGAACGTCACCAGTAATACGGTGATACTTGAGCCCGATATTGCGTCGCACGCCGTCTTGTTTGAGAAAAGGAAGGATATAGCGATAGTCCGCATCGTAGCCAATGTCGCGGTAGAGTTCGCGATAGTCAGGGTCACCGGGATAACCCACCACAGAGGACCAGACCTGCTGTGAACACTCCGAATCACGGCCGAACGCGGCTAGTCCCGCTGGCGTTCTCAGCGGGCGGAAACTTCCAAACGTCGGCGTGGGGAGGGCACTGGTAATACCGTGAGTATCGACAATCGTGTAGGTAATGCCTTGGTCTGCGAGCAATTGGTCCATGCCTGGTTTGTAGGCGCACTCGGGAAGCCAGAAGCCCTTCGGTGCCACGCCAAATGTCTCCGTGTGCAGTTGAACGCCTAAGGCCACTTGTGCTCGCATGGCCGAATCTGTGTGAAACAGCGGCAAGAAGCCATGGGTCGCGGCGCTGGCGATGATCTCGATCAAGCCCAACTCGCTGAAACGGCGAAATGCTGCCGTCAAGTCGCGGTCACAAGCGTGGAAGAACTCGCGCATCTGGCCGAAACGAAGTTGATAGTGGCGTGCCGATTCAAGCCTGAGGCGATCTCCCGCCTGGCGTTTGACTTCCAAGTCTGCCAACTTGATGCGCTTGTCGAGGTAGCGTTCGAATTTCTTCATGAGATCTTCGGAACGGAGCATGTGGATGAGCGGCGGTGTCATTGAAAACGTCAAACGAAACGGAACCTTGTCAGTCCATAAATCGTTCATGACAAACAATAAAGGCAAGTAGGTTTCGGTGATGGCTTCGAAGAGCCAGTCCTCCTCCAAGAAGTCGTCGAAGTCTGGATGGT
>JAJRYU010000187.1 GCA_024275615.1 Planctomycetota bacterium | reverse complement strand
CGGCTGATGGCCATGCTTGCCAACGAGCCGAACATAAACCTCGATTATCTGAACCTTGCCACCCACGCCTGGATAGAACAGGAGTACCATCGCAAGGATCAACGGGAAATGAAGGAATCGCCGATGGCCCGATTATTGGGTGCCATCGACGCATCCAGGTCATGTCCAACGAGCGAAGTCCTTGCCAAGGCTTTCATGCGCGATGTTTGGCGCACTCCGATTCGAAGATGCGCCACCATTACTTTGGACGGCGTCCGGTTTGAGATTCCCACAGCATACCGCCATTTCAAACGAGTACTCTTGCGTTATGCCCAATGGGATCTTTCGATTGCTTGGCTGGTGGATGAGAAAAGTGGCGAAGCCTTGGTCGCTATTCGTCCGGACAATCCAGCTGAAAACGCGGAGTCAAAACGGCGTGTCCTTAACGAAGGAGTGCCGGCGAAGCGGATCACAAAAGATCCGAAAAAGCCAAAAGAAAGATCGGCATTATTGAAGAAGTACTTAGCTGACTTTTCAGCGAACGGCTTACCGCCAGCCTACATCGTCAAACCAAAACCAGAACAAGAAGAGAAAGAAGAAGGTCAATCATGAGCAAACGAAAGCTCCTCAACATCTACGGTCTCAAGTGGAATCCATTCAGCCAAGATCTGCCAACAGAAGCGATTCGCATCAGTGATGCGATTAAGAAATTCGCCTGGCGCATTGAAGAACTCAGCACCGAAGGCGGCTTCGCCATGGTGACGGGCGATCCCGGCACCGGCAAGTCAGTGGTCTTGCGGTATTTGGAGCAAAGGCTCTCTGAAATCCGGGACTTAAACGTCTGCTGCATTACCAGGCCGCAAAGCGGCACCGCAGATTTCTATCGGGAATTGGGCGAGGTCTTTGGCACGAGCTTAGGCTCGGCAAACCGCTGGGGCGGATTCAAAGTACTCCGCGAGAAGTGGAAGACAAAGCTTGAGTCGAGCTTGCGCCGTCCGGTCATTCTTATTGACGAAGCTCAAGAAATGCCTTCGGGCGTCCTTTCTGAATTGCGGCTTCTTGCCAGTGATCGCCTCGATTCTCATTCTCTTCTTACGGTGGTCTTGGCTGGAGACGGCAGGCTGATCGAGAAATTTCGGCAGGAAGAATTGATTCCTCTTGGTAGCCGTATTCGTACGCGACTGACTTTGGAAACCATGTCTGCTAACGATCTATTCGATGGCCTTCAGCATGCCATTTCTGTCGCTGGCAACTCGAAGCTCATGACCAAGGAGGTCATGAAGACTTTGGCAGAACATTCCTTTGGCAACTGGAGAGCCGCGATGAACATGGCTCAAGAGCTTTTGCTTGCAGCGGCGGCAGATGAACGTATCGAGATTGACGAGCAGCTTTATTTTGACGTTTTCGCTATGACGAAAAGGCCAAGAGGAAGAAAAAAGAAGCCAGCTAACGCTGACTCTTGAGAATGAAGATCTCTTTCTGGTGAAACGGAGTCGGGCTCTGCTGAGGAGCAACCCGGCAAGGGATAACCAGGACTCGGAAGCCTGCGGGCTGCGAGGCCTGCGATGAAAACATCATCGTGGGCCTCACTTCTTTGAGCTCAAGCGAGCCTCAAATAGCGTGGCGCTGGGAGCCTCAAATAGCGTGCTTGCTCACACAACGCCTTTAATCACGTTGTTGAGCGGATCTTAGATTTTGGGTCGGGTGAGAT
>JAJRYU010000013.1 GCA_024275615.1 Planctomycetota bacterium | reverse complement strand
CTACGACTTTCGAGCCCGCGATGACTGGGGATTTGCTCCAACATTTGATCTCGAACGAGCCATGACCGAATATCTCATTCCGAACATCACCAAACGCTATGCCTAAGGGCCACCAAGGAGAGTGATCGATGTACGACCAGACCCAACTACGTTTGCAACACGAACTGAAAGACATCGAGGAAGCCGGCCTGCTCAAAGACGAACGCATCATTTCAAGTGCTCAGAGTGCTGAGATTGAGGTGCGCGGCAAGAAAGTCCTTAATTTTTGCGCCAACAACTACCTTGGTTTAGCCAACAACCCCAAACTCGTGGCCGCAGCACAGAGTGGTCTTGAACGGTGGGGTTTTGGTCTATCCAGTGTGCGTTTCATCTGCGGCACGCAAGAAATCCACAAGGAGCTTGAGGGTGCCATCTCCAAGTTTCTGGGCATGGATGACACCATTCTCTATACGTCATGTTTTGATGCGAATGGTGGGTTGTTCGAGACACTTCTTACTCAAGAGGATGCGATCATCTCTGATGCTTTGAACCATGCATCTATCATTGACGGCATTCGTTTGTGTAAAGCTGAGCGTCATCGTTACGCCAGTGGCGACATGGCTGAGCTCGAGGAGAAACTGATTGCAAGTCAGGGTGCCCGCACCCGAATGATTGCCACCGATGGTACTTTTTCCATGGACGGTAGTATCGCCAAACTCGATCAAATCTGCGATCTGGCCGAAAAATACAACGCTTTGGTCATGGTGGATGACAGTCATTCTACCGGTTTCTTTGGACCGACAGGAAGAGGTGTTCCCGAGCACCATGGGGTGATGGATCGTGTTGATATTATCACCTCGACTTTGGGCAAAGCTTTGGGCGGGGCGAGTGGTGGTTTTACCTCGGCCCGCAAAGAGATCGTCGCCATACTTCGCCAACGCTCTCGTCCTTATCTTTTTTCCAACACTGTAGCCCCCGCCATTGTGTGTGCGTCGATTGCCTGTTTGGAAATGCTCTCCGAGACCACGGAACTTCGCGATCGCTTAGAGGCGAACACATTGTGGTTTAGAGAAGCCATGACCGCTGCAGGGTTTGACATCAAGCCAGGCATTCATCCCATTGTTCCTATCATGCTAGGCGATGCACGTTTGGCGCAAAAAATGGCGGCCGACATGCTCAAAGAGGGAATCTACGTCATTGGGTTTTCTTTTCCAGTGGTGCCCCGAGGTGAAGCCCGCATTCGTGTTCAGATCAGTGCTGGGCATACTCAGGGACAACTGGAACAAGCCGTGGCGGCCTTTGTCAAAGTCCGGCAGTAGGTTGTTAGATCATTCCATGAAGTTCTTTTTGCTCTAGCAGATTGCCGGCTATCCTTTTCACAATAATTGCCGCCTTTTGCGCAAGGTGCTATGCTGGAGTTGTTGAATGGCGCGATATCCTCTTCTTGAGCTAGCAAGATGCAGGTCAGGAACTCTCGTGAGGGACATCTTGGGGAATCAAATGCTAATCAATCGTCCTTGTGCCAGTTTGGCAATCTTTCTTCTCGTTTCTCTGATTTCCTGTTCGGCGACATTGTCGGGCGAAAGTGCCGACAATCAACCCCTTCCTCAGGAACATCAACACACTCGCGATGACATCACCGGTGTTCGGCGTATCAAGATGGGAGCTGAGCTCAGCCATTCTCTCTACGGGAAGACGGGGCCCAAGCGAGTCGTTCTCAAGATTGATCTTGCGGCCTTTCTTGAAAAGGCCTCCCGCAAACGCAAACCTCTCAACTTGGCGCTAGTCTTTGACCGTTCTGGCTCGATGTCCAAAGACAAGAAATTTGAGCATGCGATCATGGCGGCCAATCTTGTTGTCGAAAATCTCTCTGATCAGGACGTCATATCTCTGATCGCTTTCAACGAAAAAGCGGTTGTTCTGTCACCAGCGGGCCGCGCGGTCAACAAGGACTTTCTGCGGCATCGCTTGGAGGAATTCCAGCCTCAAGGCTACACCAATCTAAGTGCAGGTATTCTCGAAGCATTCGCCCAGATCGATTCCCAAAGCCGTGATGATCAACTGAAGCAAGTGATCGTGTTGACTGACGGCCTTGCCAACCGGGGTATCACCGATAGCAACAAGCTAAAGAGACTGGTGGCTGCCGCGCACAAGCGAGGAATAGGTTTTTCGACCCTAGGTTGCGGCACAAAATTTGACGAAGATCTACTGACTGACTTGGCGGCGTCTGGCGGTGGAAGGTACACCTTCGTCCGTTCATCAGAACAAATCCCAACTGCGATATCAGAAGAGCTGAAGGGCTTGCTTGCCGTCATTGCCCAAAACGTCAAGATAGATTGCCGCGCCTTTGCTGGTACTCAGATTGCTAAAGTTTATGGCCGCTGGATTGACGGGCCGAGTGCATCCTATTCGCTTGAGCTTGGTGACGTCAGAGATGGAGAAAGCAGTGTCGTGCTCGTGGAGCTTGAACACCGCAGCGACATCGGTGGTGAACCCATCGGTGCCGACATCACGCTCACTTGGGACGATCCGAGCGATGGAACTCGCAAACACCAAGTGCTGCATAAGCAGGCCCAATACACTTCCGATTCAAAAGAAGCTGAGAGAAGCGCCAACAAGAGTGTGGTCATGTACGCCAAGGTGCTCGGTGCCATGGAGAAAGCTCAAGAGGGTCTTCAGGGCTTAGACAAAGAACGTTTCAATGAGGCGAGACGTTTCTTTGACCGGTCCTATACCGAAGCGCGGCAGTATGCCATTTCCTCACGGGACCAGCAGCTGCTCAACCAGACCTATCTTTTGGATCACTTCATGGAAGAGCTTGTTGCTGCCAGTGAGGGCACAGGTTTGCACGACCATGAGGAGGCCAAGAAGGGCATCAAAAAAGAAATTGACTACCGTTGGTACCTGCTTGAGCACCATCGTTAGCTTCTCCCTCAACAGGTTTTTTCTTGGCCGTCGGGCTACCTGAGCGCCAACCAGGTCGCTACCGCTTGCCACTGCTCTGGCTCCATGCGGTGACCAGCATTTGGAAATGCCCGAAAATCGACATTCCAGCCGCGCTTGCTGAGATCTGCGGCCGACTCTCGTGAGCGTTCGACAGGAACGGAGGGGTCGTCTTCGCCGTGGACCACAAGGACAGGGATAGAGGCCGTTTGCCTATCTGGCAGGATTTCAGTTTTCATACGGGAGCAGCAAGATACTAGGCTCCGGAACCGGCTTGGGCTGTCGAAAGCCAAAATAGCAGCCAAGTAGCCCCCTTGAGAGTATCCGAGCAAGTCAACGGGGCAGGACTCAAGTCCCAAGTCGCTCTGAGCACGAGTTATCTGAGTTTCCAACCATTGGGCGCTGAGCCGCGCCGATTCCAGGAACTCATCTTGGTCACCGGTGTAGATGTACCAAGCTCGACCACATTTCCTCCGACCTCCAGAGACCAGCTTTTCGAAAGGGAGAGGGGCGTCGGGGATCAAAATGGCTCGGTCGGGATGGCAAAGTGGTCTTACAGCACGGGCCATGAGATCTGAGTTTTGCCCCATTCCGTGAAGGGCGACCAAGAGAGACTTGGGTTTTCCTTCTTCTGATCGGAGAAGACGACATTTGACCGAAATCGAAAATGGACTGTGCCACTGGCTGAAATCACTCATCCTCTGCCCTTGCCCTCACTCATCATTCATTCCGGGAAACCGCCCTCAGCTTACCAAGAGGTCGTGAATGGGGGAGGTCGGCAGGGAGCGCGGAGCTTTTTTCGATTCGCCGGCTCGATTCTGATTCGTTCAGGCCCTCTCGGGCCTCTTCTCTTGATTGTGAATAGTCGAGCGATGTCGGGCCAGGCGTTGTCGCTGGCCCCCAACTGAGATATTCTCAGGCTTAGACTGCAACCGGGAATTGACCTTGATGTACCAACTTTCAAACTTACTGCCGAGCGGGCGAATCCTCGACCTCGAGGCCCTGGACAAAGCTCAGTCCTTGCAGGCCCTCTTGGACTCCCTCACCCTGACCGGCGCCATACGGGAACGGGTGGCGGTCGAAGAAGCTATTATGAGCCGAGAGGTCCTCATGAGCACGGGAGTCGGCTACGGTATAGCCATTCCTCATGCCCGTTTGGGTTTCGTCGATGAATTCGCCGTCGCCCTTGGTATTTCCCGGGAGGGGATCGACTACGGTAGCGTCATTGATGATCGACCGGTGAAATTGGTTTGCATGATCGTCGGACCAAACGGCCAGCATGATGACTATCTGACGATCTTGGCCATGCTCATGCGCTTTCTAAAAAGCGAAAGAGGCAAGATCCTGTCAGCCTTCAGCCTGGGTGAAGTTCATGGCTTCACCAAGAAATACGATACCTCGGCCGGTGGGCCGAAATCCGACCAACGTAGCGAATTGAAATAACGAACGCGTCTCATTCTGTTGGTCTTGAAGGCCCACAGGAAAAAGGAAATAGAACCATGCTTCATGAACTTGAAACGAAAATCACGAAACTCCGCGAGGGCCTGTCTAATCTGAAGGACTCTCTTTGACTTCGCCGGCAAGTCAACAAGAAGCGCTGAGTTAGAGGCGAAAATGTCTGAGCCTGGGTTCTGGGACGATCCGGAAGGGGCCCAGGAAGTGATTCGCGAACTCAAGACTGCCAAGCGAGTCGTCGATGGTTTGGGGTCTCTCGACAATGAAGTCGAGGATCTTTTTGAACTCGCAGAAATGGTCGACGGAGATGCTGAGCAGGAAGCACAGATTCTGGGTGAGATCGCGACCCTTGAATCACGATACGAAGAGTTCGAATTGGAAGCTCTTTTCTTCGGAGACCATGACGCGCGTCCAGCAATCCTGACGATTCAAGCAGGCAATGGTGGCACCGATGCCAACGACTTTGCGGATATGCTCTTTCGCATGTACAAACGTTGGGCCGATGCCGAAGGAATGAAATGTGAAGTCATTGATGTCACGGTCAATGACGAAGCTGGCATCAAGATGGGGCAGTTGAAGATCACTGGCGAATATGCTTATGGTCGCTTGCGTGCTGAGATGGGTGTTCACCGTTTGATTCGAATTTCGCCGTTCAATTCCGCCGGCAAACGCCAGACATCCTTCGTTGGTATCGATGTGATCCCCGAACTGGACAACGTCGCAGGTATCGAGATTCTCGACAAGGACCTGCGCATCGACACTTACCGCGCAGGCGGCAAAGGCGGTCAGCACGTCAATACATCGGACTCTGCTGTGCGCATTACCCATTTGCCCACCGGTGTGGTTGTGCAATGCCAAAACCAACGGTCCCAGCACAAGAACCGTGCGGCGGCTATGACAGTTCTCAAGGGGCGTCTCGCCCGCCCCCAGGAAATGGAGCGAGAAAAGGAAGTGGCATCAGCTTATGACGCCACGGGTGAGATTGCCTTTGGTAGCCAAATCCGCACCTATACCTTGCAGCCCTACACTTTGGTCAAAGACCACCGAACCAATACTGAAGTCGGAAACGTCGCCGCCGTTCTTGACGGCAGGCTGAATGATTTCATCGAAGCTTGGCTTCGCAGACAAGCGAGCAAGAGGGAACAGAAATGACTGCAGATACACAAATCATCAAACGGGCTCTCATTAGTGTCTTCAAAAAAGACGGCATTGTCGAATTGGCTTCTGCTCTGGCAAAAGGCGGCGTCGAGATCCTCTCGACGGGAGGCACAGCTTCTTTGCTACGAGACAACGACATTCAGGTGACCGACGTCAGCGAAGTCACTGAATTCCCCGAAATGATGGACGGCCGCGTTAAGACTCTCCACCCGCGTATTCATGGTGGTCTCTTGATGCGCCGCGATGTCGATAGCCACAAGGCTGCGGCAGATGAGAACGGCATCCGGCCCATCGATTTGGTCGTTGTCAATCTTTATCCATTTACCGATGTTGTCGCTAAACCAGATGTTGATGATGCGGAAGCCATTGAGATGATCGACATCGGTGGCCCAACCATGATTCGAAGTGCGGCCAAGAACCATGCTTTTGTCACCGTTCTAACTCAGATTGCCGATTACGCCGAATTCGTCGCAACCTTCAATGATCAAGGTGGAGGCACCACTTCTGATCAACGTCGCCGCTGGGCCAAAAAGGCCTTTCAGGTAACTTCGGCATATGATGCTGCGATTCAGGACTACATGGGAGGCGACTTTTTGCCCGACCGTCTTTCTGTAACCTATGAAAAAAAGCAGGGCTTACGTTACGGAGAAAACCCACATCAAGAAGCAGCCGTCTATACCGGGAGGCAACCTGCCGATGGCTGTGTCGCATTTGCGGAGCAACTCAACGGCAAGGAGTTGTCGTTCAACAACTACCTCGACGCCGATGCTGCATTCGAGTGCGTTAAGAGTCTTCCGGATATCGCTTGTACCGTGATCAAGCACAAGAATCCCTGTGGTGCAGCCAGCCATGGGTCCAGTCAAGAAGAAGCATTTCAACTGGCTCATGCCGGTGACCCGATGTCGGCCTATGGAGGCATTGTTGCCTTCAATGGTGCTCTCGACGAAGCTACCGCGCGCTTAGTGGCGACCAAGGACAAGTTCTTCGAGGTGATTATCGCGCCAGAGTTTATCGGCGACAGCCTCGACATATTGCGACAGGGTGCCAAGTGGGGCAAGAACGTGCGTATTCTTCGAACCGGCGATATCGGCGAACGTGTCCTTGATGGTGAGCGTGAGTTGCGCTGGATCCGTGGTGGGATGCTAGTACAAACTCCGGACCGCTCCCTTGTTCCTGACGTCAACCCCGTCACCTCAAGGAAACCGGATGACCGAGAAGTGAAGGATCTCCAATTTGCGTGGGCCTTATGTCGTCACGTCACCAGTAACGCCATTGTCTTTGCACGTGACTTGCGCCTCATCGGCACGGGGGCCGGGCAAATGAGCCGAATTGACTCGGTTCAGTTGGCGGGCAAAAAAGGGGGCGAACTGTGCCAAGGCGCGGTCATGGCATCCGATGCTTTCTTCCCATTTGCCGATGGTATCATGGCGGCTCAGGAGTTTGGTATCACTGCCGTTATTCAACCCGGCGGTTCCATTCGCGATAAGGATGTCATCGCTGCTTGCGACGACAAAGACATGGCCATGGTTCTCACCGGTCGCCGCCATTTTCGGCACTGATATCCTTGCTGGGCTCAGATTAGGGAGTGCAAAAGATGAAACTGAGTGTTGTGATCATCGCCTTGGCATTCATCGTCTCATTTGCCCTTCCGTCAGGCAGCCACCAGCCAGTCGAAACATTCGAGCTTGTGTTTTCCACCTATTTTGGCGGCAGTGACTGGGAGCATGCACGTGATGTTTGCACCGCCCCAGACGGCTCCATCGTCGTTGTTGGCGGTACATCATCCAAGGACTTCCCGACGACAAAAGGTGCTTTTGATCGCAGTTTTAACGATGGCGGCAAAGACATTGGGCGCGCCGGATCTTGTGACATTTTTGTTACCAAGTTCGATCCTGAAGGCAAACTCTTGTGGTCGACTTTCGTTGGTGGCCCCAACTATGACCGTGCCTACGCTGTGAAAGTCGACGCCCAAGGGTTTGTTTACATCGCTGGCCGAGCCGGTGTTGGTTTTCCTGTCACCGACGGTGTCTTTCAAAAAGACTTTCTTGGTTCTCGAAAAGGAGCGCACTACGGTCGACAGAACGGATTCGTAGCCAAGCTTTCGGCAGATGGCGCCAAACTCATTTGGGCGAGTTACGTCGGCGTGAGTGAGTTGTGTCGAGACATGGACATTGACGACACTGGTTCAGTCTACTTGCCCCTGGGCTGGGGAAAGCAATCAAGTCAGTCACCTCGCCCAACTTGGTTCAAGAGTGCTTTTGGAAATGCTTTTCAAAAGCAACCACAAGGGGGAACTGACTGCGGCGTTGTCAAGATCAAGAGCGATGGGTCACAAGTCTTGTGGGCTACCTGGATCGGTGGATCAGGCAAGGAGACGGTGGAAGGTTCCATTCGCGTGGATACCAACAAACAGGTGTACATCGCTTGCAACACGCGTTCCAAGGATATGCCGACAACAAAGGGTGTTTGTGGCGAAAAGCACTTCGGTGGTGAGGATGGTTACGTTGCGTTGCTGAAGGCAGATGGTTCGGACCTTATCTACGGCACTTATGTCGGTGGATCAGGCACGGAGTGGCTCTTGAACACCCATTGCCTGGCCATTGATTCTGCCGGCAACGCTTACATTTCGACTTTCACTGGCTCCGCCGATTTTCCGACAACAAAAGGGGCACTAAGCCGAACGCTTTCCGGCGACAGCGACATGGCGGTGGTCAAGTTGTCTCCGCGGGGAGCTCTTCTTCGCGGGACCTTCGTCGGTGGCAGTGGGGTTGAAAACCCAGATGGCATTTGGGTCGACAAGAACGGCTCGGTCTTGGTGTCGGGGGAGACCAATTCTTGGAACTTCCCCGTGGTCGGGAGTGTCTTTCAGAAAAGGTGGGGGGGAGGAAACGATGCTGTCCTTTTGCGTTTGTCTCCAGATTTTGCCCGTCTAACCTATTCTCAGTATTTTGGCGGCGGCGGTTACGACAACGGACGCGCCTGTTACCTCGGTCCCCAAGGTGATCTCTATCTCACCGGCGCCACAACAAGCCGAAACTGGCCAACCAAAAACGCCTTTCAGAAGAAGTTTGCTGGCGGGAAAGGGCGCTACGGCAATGGCGATTGCGTTCTTCTGCGGTTGCGGCCCAAGAAACCCCAGTAGAACTGCCAGGTACCTTGTTCAAAGCGGCCGGGTCCAGAACGATTTTTCCGGCGGCTCGTTCGTGCTACGCCAAGGCGACTCGCTTTCTGGTCAAGGTTCATCCAAGCATTGTCGATAATTATGCACGGTTGACCAGTCTGTCCGTTTGGCAGCTAGCTGGGCTGCGAAAACGCGGCGCTGGCCACATGGAGAACCACCGCAGATCTGCAAAAAAGTGTGGGTAGAATGAACTCGATCGCCACAATTTCGCCCCAAGTGATTGGCCAAAATCGTCCATTTCCGAACGAAGACATCGTGACCTTCCTAGCCGCGAGACGCGCTGAGACCAATGCTAAGCTTCGAGGCATGTGTGGTTTTCCCATGCGAGCGCTGGGGCGGCGGGATATCGTGGCCTTGTGCTATGAGAAAAGCGTGCGGGAGCGTTTTGAACAATTTGAGAGCAATCTCTTTGCTCTCAGTGTCGACCCGGATGCTTACCGCGGTCTCCCTGAGCGGGAGCAAGATGAAGCACTCTATTGTCTTTTTATCTTGGGGGATTCTCTCGATACGATGGCCGTCGCCGACGCCATGGGACAAGATTGGCTGAATGCTGCGCTCGATTGCGGACTACTTTGGCACACGGATTCCATGGCGGTGGCCTGCCCGTTTCGGCTTGTTCCTCATGATCAGCAATTATTCTTGAGCGATCGCTATTCAATTGCCCAGGATATGGTCTACCTGTCAAATGACTCGCTTTTTATGGCCAAGTTCACCAAGAGAATCGTCAAGCGTCACGTCAATCTGGATCACTTGGTCGATCTTGGGTGTGGTTCTGGAATTCTTGGAATTGCCGCCGCTTCGGCTCTGGAAATCCCCGTAGCCGGTGTTGATTTGAACGAACGCGCCATTGTTTTCGCCCGAGCCAACGCGCGGATCAACAACGTTGAATCCCGGTGGTTGCCAGGGAGTTATGAGGCGATGCCCCTAAGACCGGGCTGTTTTGTCGTTGCCAACCCACCTTTTGTCTTCTCACCAGCAAGCGGCGCCTTGCACTCAGACGGGGGGAATCTTGGCTTAGGTCTCACGCGGCAACTGCTTCGGATGTTTGAAGAGCAACTTCCGAATCACAGCTCTTTTGCATTGATGACTCAATCACCCATCATTGGGAATGAGATTCTGCCGCGGCTTATTTCAGATTGCCGAGATTCCTTTCCCAAACTCGATCTGTTGGCGGAGAATGTCGGTACTATGCCCGTCTTGTCGAAGTTCGCCGATTTCTATCGCAAAAACGGCGTGACCGGGTTCCAGCAACTGGTCTTGTCGGGAAACCGGGGCCACGGTGATGTCACATATCTGAGCGAAAACAAGCATGCTGACGACGTCTGTTTTGGCTGAAACTGCCCTCCGCTTGTCCATGAAATAATGGGTTTGCCAATCTTCTCGTGGGGTTCCGGAATTGATGAAGCGCGGGAAAACGCCACAATCTGGAAAGCTCCAGGCAAAAAAAGACCGACATCGGTGAAGGCGCCGATGTCGGGGGAAACCACTGATGAGAGATCGATGTGGTTTGCTGTGGTGGTGGTTTGATTGTGATGAATGCTCACCGTCAATCTAGGAAATCAGTTGCAGGTGAGGAGCCTGGAACTTTGTGTCTTCCTATCGCCGAGTATAGAGATTGCCTTCGGCGCGTCAATACCAAATCGCGATTGGCGGCCAAACTCCCCGTTTCTGAGCGGTTTCTGCAGTGTTTTCTGCCGTTTCTTCTTCGTGTCTGCAGGAAATCGATCCTGGTTCGGCCCATGGAGGAAGGCCCGAACATTCTGAGAGCGCTTTTTTCCATGTCTCGATCCGACGATTCCGAGGGGTTAGAGTATCCCGAAATTGCTGGTAGATGGAAAAGGACAAAGATGAAGACTGACCTCGAAATTGCCCGGGCACACAAGTTGGAGCCCATCCAGGATGTGGCGAGGCGCTTTGGCCTCGAAGAATCGGACCTGAGCCTCTACGGGCCCTACAAAGCCAAAATTGACGGCGCGATTATGAAACGCCTCGATGATCGACCCCCTGGCAAGTACATCGGCGTGACGGCGGTGACCCCCACTCCTCTAGGTGAAGGCAAGACCGTGACCACGATTGGTCTTGGTTTGGCGCTGAACAGAATTGGCAAAAAGACAATCACCACCATTCGCCAACCGTCGATGGGTCCGGTTTTTGGCATCAAAGGGGGCGCTGCGGGAGGTGGCCACTCTCAAGTGGTGCCGATGGAGGATTTTAATCTCCACTTGACCGGTGACATGCACGCCGTGGGAGCAGCTCACAACCTCTTGGCCGCTTGGACGGACACCAGCATCTTGCTCAAGAATCCATTTGCCCTGAACCCTGAGCGTGTCAGCTTTCGCCGGGTTGTGGACATCAATGACCGAGCATTGCGTCAGATCGAGGTGGGTTTGGGGGGCAAAAAGAACGGCGTTCCGAGGAAAACTGGTTTTGACATCACACCTGCCTCCGAAGTGATGGCCATTTTGGGGCTATCGGACAATATTTTCGACTTGCGAGGTCGGCTTGGTCGTATCGTTGTTGGTGAAGGTGAAGAGGGCGATCCTGTGACCGCCGAGACCATGGAGTGTGCTGGTGCCATGGCAGCCATCATGAAGGAAGCGATTAAGCCAACAGTCATGCAGACAACCGAAGGCACCCTGACTTTCGTTCACGCTGGGCCATTCGCCAATATCGCCTATGGCAATAGTAGCGTGATTGCCGATCAGATGAGCGTTCGTCTTGCCGACTACACTGTCACCGAGAGTGGGTTCGGTGCGGATATGGGTTTTGAAAAACTGTGCAACATCAAATGTCGCGCTTCGGGATTGATACCGGACGCCATCGTCTTGGTGGTTACTATCCGCGCCCTCAAGGCCCACTGCGATCGATTCAAAATTCGTGCGGGTAAACCGCTTGACCCAGCGCTTTTTGAAAAGGACATCCCGGCTATTGATGATGGGTTGCCCAATCTCAAGAAGCACATCGAGAACGTCCGCATGCACGGACTCCCGGTGGTTGTTGCGATCAATCATTTCAGCACAGACTTGCCGGAAGAGATCGAGTACGTCCAAAAGAAGTCCCTCGAATTTGGCGCTCAGGCTGCGGAGATTTCCAAAATGCACGCACAAGGTGGAGTGGGAGGTGAGGCTTTGGCCCAAGCTGTTGTCGATGCTGCGGAAAGCCGGAGCGAATTCAGGCACCTCTATGATCTTGAAGATTCGATTGAGTCAAAAATCAACACTCTGGCGACAAAGATCTATGGTGCCAGCGAGGTGGAGTTGTCGGATGAGGCCAAACGCTCCGCCAAGCTGTATACATCTTGGGGTTATGGGAATCTCCCGATTTGCATGGCGAAGACTCATTTGAGCCTCAGCCATGACGCCAAGCTAAAAGGGGCCCCGACGGGGTATGCATTCCCAATTAGGGATATTCGTTTGGCAGCTGGCGCGGGTTTTCTTTACCCACTTGCGGGTGACATGATGTTGATGCCTGGGTTAGGGAGCAAGCCGGCTCTGCGGCAGATTGACATTGATGACAAGGGTGAGATCACAGGGCTCTTCTAGAGCCGGGATGTTTGAGGAGAGTGAACATGTTCTATTGGTTTGATCCGATGTATTTCGTCTTTGTCGGACCTTGCTTGATTCTTTCGGCGATTTGTACTTGGTGGGTCAAAAGCTCTTTTGGCAAGTACAGCAAAGTCGGGGCCAGGAATGGCATGACGGGGGCCGCCATTGCCCAGGCGATTTTGCAATACAACAACATTCATGACGTGCGTGTTGAGCAAACCGGTGGCTATCTTTCCGATCACTACGATCCGAGATCAAGGACGCTGCGTCTCTCGGCGGAGAATTATTCCGGGCGGTCGATCGCCTCTCTTGGTATCGCCGCTCATGAGGTTGGCCACGCCATCCAGCACGCCGAGGCTTACATGTGGCTTGGTCTTCGATCCAAACTCGTGCCCATCGCTGGGATTGGCACGAACATGAGTTACATCTTGATCATTGCCGGTTCTTTCCTTGGCTTCGCTGGTTTGGCTCAATTTGGTGTCTTTCTATTCGGTTTCGCCACTTTGTTCACGATAGTCACCCTACCGGTAGAGTTTGATGCTAGCAGCCGCGCTTTGCGGGCCTTGGAAGGCGGGGCAATTCTGCAGCAAGATGAAATGGTGGGTGCGAGGAGAGTGCTGAGGGCTGCTGCTTCAACTTATGTCGCCGCCGCCATCACGTCGATTGCAACCTTGCTATACTTTGCCATGCGTGCCGGATTGCTTGGCGGCCGAAACGACGAAGAGAAGAACATTTGCGAATTCCACATGCACTGATCGTCCTGGACGGGTTTGGTATCAATGAGTCGAAGGAAGGAAATGCCATCGCGGCAGCTCATACCCCGGCGTTTGACAAACTCTTCGCGCAGTATCCACATACAAAAATCGCCGCATCCGGTACCGACGTCGGACTCATGCCCGGGCTCATGGGCAACTCCGAAGTGGGGCACATGAACATCGGTGCCGGTCGTGTCGTTCCTCAGGATATCGACCGCATCAATGCCAGCATTGCTCAAGGCAGTTTCTTCATGTTGCCTGCCTTTGCCAATGTCATCAGTGAAGTGAAGCAAAAAGGAGGAACGCTCCACCTCATGGGGCTTCTTTCCGATGGTGGAGTCCATAGCTCAAATCACCACTATCTGACACTCCTTGAGTATGCCGCCAGGCGTGGGCTCAAAGGGGCCCAATGTGTCTTTCACGCTTTTCTTGATGGTCGAGATACGCCGCCAAGATCTGCCGAGAAGTACTTGCGCGAGGTGGAAGAGAAAATCGAAGCGAGCGGAGCTGGCGTCATTGGGACAATCTGTGGGCGCTACTATGCCATGGATCGAGATCAGCGCTGGGAGAGAGTCAAGATCGCCTACGACGCCTTGGTTCATGGCGTCGGTGAAGTCGCTGAATCATCATTGGAAGGTCTGGCGCAAGCCTATGCTGCCGACGAAAACGATGAATTCGTCCTGCCACGCATTATCAAGGGAACTCCTCGAATCGAAGCTGGTGACGGCGTCATCATGTTTAACTATCGCTCGGATCGGGTGCGCCAACTAACCGAAGCGTTCATGGTGCCGAGCTTCAGCGGATTTGAGGTACGCAAAGATCTCGATCTATCCTACGCCACGATGACTCAGTACAAAGAAGGGTATCCCGTTGAGATCGCCTTTGAGAAAATCGACTTGGATCTCGTTTTTGGCCAACTTGCCGAACGCGAAGGTCTACGGCAAATGCGTATTGCCGAGACCGAGAAGTATGCCCATGTCACGTTCTTCTTCAACGGTGGGAAAGAGCAACCGTTCAAGGGCGAAGATCGCATTCTCGTGCCATCGCCCAAAGTCCCGACCTACGACTTGCAACCGGAGATGAGTGCGCCCGAGATCACTGAGAGTGCTCTCAAGGTCATTGCCGACGGTGCGCACGACGTTTTGATCATGAATCTTGCCAACCCGGATATGGTTGGCCACACCGGAGATTTCGCCGCTGCCGTCAAAGCGATCGAATCCGTTGATCGCGCTCTTGGTCAACTGAGTGAGGCGATTCTCGCCAAGGGTGGTGGCATCTTGATGACCGCAGACCATGGCAATGTTGAGATGATGTTCGACAAAAAAACGGGCCAAGCACACACGGCACATACGACCAATCCTGTGCCCTTGTTACTCATTGACGACCGCTTCAAGGGAGCAACGCTTGACCCGCAAGGCGGCCGGTTGGCAGATATCATTCCTACACTTCTCGACGTCATGAAGATTGATCAACCTGATGTCATGAATGGCCACTCCTTGCTTGAGCGCAGCTAATGGCGAAGCCAGACGAAGGACTGACAACGGCGACTCGTTTGCTTGGCGGACCCGTGTTTGGGCAGAGCGTCAATAAGATTGGTCTTCTCCCATCGATTCTGCTGCCTCTATCGCCTTTTATCGTTCTCATACGCTTCGGTGGTTTTGCACTCACAGATTTTGTTCATTTTTCTCTCGGGTTGGTCATTGCTTTCACAGCTTGTTTACCGGTGGCTTCCTACGTCAACGGGTTTGTCCAGCACCGTTCCAAGATTGGTTTTGTCAAAGCTTGGGCTGGTTCAACTGTCTTCCTGTCGGTCTTTATTCTTGCTGCGATTTTCGCTGGCAATCGTGCCGGTTGGAACGGAGCCGAGGCTGTCGCGGCTATCGGTGTTTTGTTTCTCGCCTTGCACCGCGGAGTTTTTTCCCTCCTGCGTTCTCGTTTGTTCAAGGGGAGCCCGGCGCGGGCTCTGGGGGCTAGCTTCATTTTGGTGATCCTCGTTGGCGCACTTTTTCTTGCCGTAGCACCCAATGCAACCCAAGGCGAGGAAACTCTCAGTTTCACGGACGCCCTCTTTACCGCAACAAGCGCGACTTGTGTGACCGGTTTGGAAGTTGTCTCTACCTCAGGGACGCTTAGTATTTTCGGCCAGAGCATTGTCTTGCTGCTCATTCAAGTCGGTGGTTTGGGAATCATGACTCTGGGCACATTCTTGCTTCTCACCAGTGGCCACCGTTTGGGGCTCTCAGGCCGTGCCATGGTCAGAGACAGCTTGAATGTGGAAGGGCAACAAGGCATGGCGCGCCTGTTGGTCGCCATTCTTGGCTTCACTTTCGCTTTCGAGATTGTCGGTGCTTTCTGTTTCTATCCGTGGTACGCGGATGAAGCGCGCCCGATGTTCTCCAGCCTCTTTCATTCCGTTTCGGCATTTTGCAATGCCGGGTTTGCGCTTCACAGGAATAGCTTTGGCGACTTTGCTGTCGATCCGACGTTTAATCTTGTGGCAGTGATCCTGATTACTGCGGGGGGCCTTGGCTTCACGGTTTTGCGCGAACTCAAAGGGCGCCTTCAACAACGCCTCCAAAAAAAGCAACCTAGGCCTCTTTCGTTGCACACGCGGTTAGTCTTGTTGACAAGTGCAGCCCTTGTAGCGATCGGCACTCTTGGGTTCTTTCTCTTGGAACGCAACGGCGTCCTTGCTGATTTGTCCGCACCCAAGGCGTTTGTTGTTTCGGTCTTTCAATCGGTCTCTACGCGTACCGCAGGATTTTCAACGGTGGCATTCGATGGCGAAGGCGGCTTGAGTCAGGCGACACGCTTTTTCTTGGTGCCTCTCATGTGGATTGGTGCCTCCCCTGGATCTACAGGGGGCGGACTAAAAACCGTGACGCTCGCTGTTCTTATCATCGGCGTTGTGGCACAGATGCGCAGACGCAAACACGCAGAGATTTTGGGGCGTAGGATTCCGGACGACCAATTGCGGCAAGCGGCGACGATTGCCTTGCTCTATGGCGGAGTCTTGGTGGCTGCAATCTTGGCACTCTTGATAAGCGAGGGTTCGAGTTTTGCGCTTAACGAACTCCTCTTTGAGGCGGTATCGGCGGTGGGTACTGTGGGGTATTCCTGTGGTGTGTCCGGCTCGGAACACCTCAGCGATTTTGGCAAGATTGTCATTACTATCCTGATGTTCGTCGGTCGACTTGGACCGTTGACTTTGGTTCTTGTATTGGGCCGGAATCGTTCTCATGTGGCGATCGACTATCCCGAAGAACGGGTCATGATTGGCTAGTGTCCTAGTGACGAAAGGGGCAAGAGATGCGAAGTATTGCAGTGATTGGACTTGGACGATTTGGGACTGCCTTGGCACATTCTCTCCAAAAAGCGAAAGTCGAAGTGCAGGCTATCGACGTTAATCCCCGTGAAGTACAAGACCTGGGTGGGGCGGTTGTGCAGCCCTTGCAACTTGACGCCCGTGATGAACGACAATTGGCGGCTCATGGGGTTCATGAGCTTGATCTTGTTGTCGTTGCCATTGGCGAGGATTTTCAGGCGGCGCAGGAATGCGTCGTTGCGTTGAAGAATCTGGGTGCCAAGTACATCATCGCCCGGGCACAAACCCGGGACCGCAGGCGAATTCTTGAGATGATTGGTGCCAATCGGGTGGTCAGTCCTGAAGAAGAGAGCGCAATCCGCGTGGCCCAAAGTTTGACTCACCCTTTGGTGTCAGAATCTCATGATCTGGGGGCTGGCATCGAGATAGCCACGATGAAAGTTCCAGCGCCTTTTGCTGGCAAGAGTCTGCTTGAGTTGCGAGACATTATCTCGCAGTCGGGGATCGTCGTTGTTCGAGTGACACGGGCCAATCCCCTGCCCAATGAGGAACGAATCATCATGCCTCCCAGTGCGGCCACGGTTTTGTCCGAGGGCGACGACATCACGCTTGTCGCAAAGTCCGATGAAATAAAGCACTTAGCGTCTTTGTAAATTGCCGAAAGCTATCGCCAGTTTACTCGTACAATAACTTGAGAATCATGATTCCAATTCTTGCAGCCGGACTGAAACTCCTATGACCGAGGATCTGAAGACAACCGATGAGG
>JAJRYU010000186.1 GCA_024275615.1 Planctomycetota bacterium | reverse complement strand
CACAAATACTTGCGAGTTCTCGACATTCTCAAGCAAGCTGGTCAAAAAAAGAACGCCAATCAAGATGGCTCGCACGTCAAGTCGATCATTCTCGATATCGCCGCCAAGGCCCAAAAAACTGCAGTCGTTGTAGATCGCCCAGGTACGGTCACAAGTTTGACTATTCAACCCAAGAACCGAAGTTGGACAACACCACTTCTACAAAAGTGTTTTATTGAAATCCGCTATGATGACGAAGTGGCTCCAAGAGTTTCCTGTCCACTTGGGATCTTCTTCGGTTCCGGGCTCCACGATGGGCAAATTTCCTCTTTGGCGTTCGGTCGATTGGACGATGGAAGCGGCTACTGCCATTTCCCCATGCCGTTCGAGAAGAACTTCCGGTTGACGATTCGCAACGAAGGTAGCGAACTGACATCATTCTCTGTTCAAGTGACATACGTTTCACAACTGCCCGTGCGCCCATTCGGCTATTTTTCTGCCCACTATGCAGCAACGAAAAAACCCGTATTCGACGAAGACGTCATGGTCTTGAAAGTCTCGGGGAGGGGCCGCATTGTCGGTATGGCCGAAGACCTCCTGACCAAAGACCTCATGGTACAAGAGGGCAACACCCGTATTTTTATTGATGGTGTCCGGACACCTGCTCATCAAAGTGACGGACATGAAACCTGGTGGGGATGGGCATGGTATCGAGGTCCCTTGGACCGGCCCTACCAGCTCCCCACGCAGGGGTACACCTACAAGGAAAAAGTGGGGAATGAATTTCGAGGGTCTTTCTACCGAAACATGCTGACAGATTTCATCCCCTTCGAAGAAGACATCCGCATCAGCTTCGAACACGGGCCCGTAAACACAACGTCGGCAGAATATCGCACCGTGGTCTACTTCTATCACCGAGACGAACCAGCACTGATACTCACAGACGAAATCGACGTGGGGGCGGTCGCAAGCGAGCGAGTCCATGACTATCGCATAAACCCACAAGCTGCTCCCAGGACTCGCCAAGCCGTATTCGAAGGAGTCGAATCGATAGTGTTTGAGGCTACGGGTTATGACGTCACAAGGGAAAGCCAGTTTCGCGTGAAGGTTGCCGTGGAGAATCAGGGTGTGCGCCTGGTCCGGCTTTCAGATCCTTCAACGATCGAGATTCAGCAGCGCGCCCGTGTTTTCGTCGACGACGAACTTGTGGGCGAGTGGTTCCAAGGGCACTTCAACCCGGCGAAGACAAGATTTTTTGACAATCGCTTGCAGCCACACTATCCCCGTTGGCTCGAAGATCAATTCAGTATTCCGCGGCGTTTCACCCAAGGCAAGAAACTCATTACTATCCGCATCGTCTCCCTTGGTCTTTGGAATGAATTCAACTATCGGATCTACTCGCGCATGGAGAAACAATGAAAGTCGATTCCATTGATGACCTTCGTTTGGAGCCATTTCTCAAAGTGCGCGATCGGGACGTCAAGCGAGAGGATGGCCTATTCATCGGCGAAGGGCCATTGACCGTCGAGAAAATGTTGTCGGTCCCAGGTGTCACAAAGTCAATCCTTGTGGCTGATCGTTGGGAAGATCGATTTTCTAGGGCAGAAAGTGACGGCGTCGACGTTTTGGTGGCGCCAAAGTCTCTGATATCTCAAGTGGTGGGATTTTCGTTTCATCGAGGCGTCATCGCGACTGGCTTGAGAGCGCCATTCAAGAACCGGACATTGGACGAAGTCCTGCCCGAAAAATCCAAACCCGCTACTCTTCTGCTCATCGATGAAGTCAACAATGTTGACAACATCGGCCTTTTGTTCCGCAATGCTGCGGCCTTTGCTTGCGACGGGGTCATACCCTCTCAAGGATGCTGCGACCCTCTTTATCGCAAATCACTAAGAGTCTCTTTGGGTCACGTCCTCAGCACACCCTGGACAGTTTCAGCAAACTGGCAAGAGACTCTAACTCAAGTGGCAGAATGTGGTATAGCGACAGTCGCAGCGGCACTGGAACCGGAATCGATATCTCTGAACGACTTTCTTCCACCTAAGCGCGTCGCTCTCATCGTCGGTCAAGAACGACACGGAGTGTCAGAGGCAAGCAAGAATGGGGCCGAAGTATTGCTGAAGATCCCCATGGCTCGCGGTGTCGATTCCCTCAATGTCGCCGCCGCTTCGGCGGTGTGCCTCCATCATCTCACTCAAGGAGTTAGAGGCTGAGAACAAAGTCTTGTCCGAAAGACGCTTCATTCTATCTAGGTGTCCGTTCGTCGTTCAGAACTTGCCGGATCGCACGGGCGAGATCCTCAAGGTTGACTGGTTTTGCCAGCACGATCTCTACGCCAGCGGCCGTTGCCTCGTCCTCCGTTATTTCATTGCCAAAACCGCTAAAGAGAATTACAGGCGCCTTGAACGCGAGCGCGCGCAAACTTGAAACCAATTCCAAACCAAGCATGTGCGGCATCATTTGATCGGTGATGAGGACATCGTAGCCGTGCGGGTTTGCACGAACTAATTCGCATGCCACAAGACCGCTACTGCATATCGTGACTTGGTAGCCAAAATCCTCCAACGCGCTCTTGATCATCGTTACGATCATTTCTTCGTCATCAACACATAGAATGTGCTCGTCGCCGCGGAGGTCAACATCCGTCTTCTTGGGGCTCACCTCCTCGTCGTCAACCGCGATGGGAAGAAGTAACTCGAAAGTTGTTCCAACGCCAAGTTCGCTGGTGACGGTAATCGCTCCGTGGTGGCTTGTCATGATTCCATGGGCCACTGAAAGCCCGAGCCCGGTTCCTTCACCGATCTCTTTTGTGGTAAAAAATGGATTGAATATCTGTTCGATTGTGCGGTCATTCATGCCGACGCCGGTATCTCCGACTCTCAATCGCACGTATTGACCGGCAACGAGATAGGGTGATTTCGTTTCATCGTTCTCATCAATATGAATGCTCTCCAACTCAATGGTCAAGACACCGCCCTCGTCTTTCATGGCGTGCAAGGCGTTGGTACCCAGATTCATCAGCACTTGATGTATCTGACCAGCGTCGGCCAAGACCAAGCGATCGTCTGTCAAAACATCGTGGCGAATCTCAATATTTGACGGCAATGTGGCACGCAGCAGTCGAATTGCTTCCACCACGGCTATGCCGACATCCATGATCTGACGTTCCGGTTCGATTTGTTGAGAAAAAGTGAGGATCTGGCGCACAAGTTCCTTGGCTCTCTTTGACGCACACATCACCTGATTCACATAGTTGTAGCT
>JAJRYU010000185.1 GCA_024275615.1 Planctomycetota bacterium | reverse complement strand
GCGGTTGGCTGACTGTAGCGTCCCCAGAAATACACCTGACGGCAGGAAGAAGACGTATACTTGTTGAAGTCATGCTGTGAGATGATGGTGTATTTGCAACGATAAATTGTGCCTTGGTCATCTCGAGCTTCACCATAAAAGACGTTGGGGGGCAAGAACCAATTCGCGGCACGAAACAAAGGTGATTTGTAGGCGCTCTTGTAGTCAGAAACAACGACCAAGAGGTCGTGCAAAGTGTCTTCTTCGTTTGACAAGCCGTGGAGTACAGAGCCATAGAGAATGACACCGCGCACCGACATTTGAAAACGACTTTGGATCATCGCTACGAGTGCTCTCGCGGCTGGACCATGGTCTCGATCTCGGCTTAGGGAAATGAAGTGTCGCACACTGCGTGGCGAGGAGTTCAAGGGTCACACCTGCACGAAGACGAGCTTGGGCCCAGCTTCGATGGTGATGGCGTGTCCTTGAACGGGGTGGATGACTTCGCCGTCGAGTGTCACAGGTTCGTCGATCACCAACTTGATTTTCCAGCCGGTGTGGCTTTCGAAGCCGTGTTCCCGAGTCAGGTATTTGTTGGGTTTTCCGCGTACTCCGCCCAAGGCTGCTCTAAGGAATTTGCGGTGCGAGTCCGCGATCGTTGTCAATCGCAAAGGAGCGGTGGACTTGCCCCAAAACGGTTTGAATCCCAGCGCCATGCGATCAAGTGTTGTGACGAAGAGAACGGTGAATTCTTCTTCTTCGATTCTTGTCCCGTCGACTTCGACTCCGATGGTTGTGGGAGCGAAGGGATTCTTGCCAACGAGCAGACGAGTGAGCAGGCTCGAAACATGGACGGCCGTGCCGAGAACTGTTTTCATGCCGGGGAGTTTTGTGGCATCCCGATTGTCCCAAATCACACGAGATGCGCGATAAATCGCCGCGGCTCCGACGAAAAACCCATAGATCGGTTGTCTGTTTGGCTCGGTTCGTAAACCGAGGACGGTTCGCTCGACAAAAGCGAGATCGCCGACCGGATCATTGGCCCAGTGAATGAGGCGACGGATTGCCTTGTAAGGTTCGCCTCTCATCCCCAAGTCGCCGTGGCTCATGTTCGTCCTGCCGCCTGCCAATGCCGAAAGTAGTGGCAATGACTCTGGGTGCCCGCGACGAATAAGGTCGGTGACGACCATTCCTAAGGTGCCGTCTCCGCCGTTAACGCCAATGAGTTGAGTCTTCTCGTCCAGAAGTTTGTCCACCGCTTGGGCGACTTCCTGAGGGCTCGAAACAACAAAGTGAGCGATTTCTGGGTGTTGCGACAGAACTTTCTTGAGGCGATCCAGACCGCCTTTTTTGTTGTGGTAGCCAGGCCCACTAATGAGACCAAAGGAGAGGGGGCCCTCAAGCTTCTCGGGCTTGGGGAGATCGGGGGCAGGTTTGTTTGGATCCTTAGGTTCCACGATGACCGCTCATCTGCTCCAGTGACAATGAGGGGCCCTTGCCCACATGAATTCCAATCCGAGCGGAACGGCTAACTCCCTGACGTCCCGCAATGCCGCTTAGGCAGATGGTACTTGT
>JAJRYU010000184.1 GCA_024275615.1 Planctomycetota bacterium | reverse complement strand
TACTTTTTGTCTCCCAGCAGGCGATCATTGCCGGTCTGGATGAGAACACTATCGCCGGGGCTGAGCGCGTGCTCCGCCAAACGCAACCCGGCTTGAATGTCGTCGACCGTGGCGGCGGCATGCGATTCGAGATGGCGAAGATCAAGCACGACGCCCGGCGAGAAAAACCAATCCAGCGGCATTTCATCAATGGTGCGCGCCGGCGCTCCGCCGCAAGTGGGGCCATAATGCCAGGGGGCGTCGACATGCGTTGTGCCGTGGGTCGATAGTTGCAGCACGTCGTTGGCCCAACAGAGGCCCGTTGCCAAGTGTTGCTTTTTGACGCCGAACAACAGCCAGGCCACGAACCGACCAAAACGGTGGCTCTGCCGCTTGACTTTCGTTCGCGCCCACCAAGGCGCCCAGTCGGCGTCGTTATCGAGCGGCGCGCTGAGGTCGACGATTTGCATGGGCGATAAAGCCTGTTGCGTTTCTTGGGGGTCCGCACCGTTGGAGTTCACGTTGGGTGGCCCAGGTTCTTGAACCTGGGCGGGCGAAGCCCGCAAGAGGCGTCCTATCGCGGCCAACCCAACGGAACACCGACCGATTTCTGCTGCTCATACCAACGCGCCGACGACCACCGCCAGTCAACCGCTTTCTCCGCCAGCCCAGCCCGCACCGGATTCAGATGAATGTATCGCAGCTTTTCTTCCAGTTTTTGGTTACTGTAGATTTCAAATGAATAGTACTTCGATTGCCAAACGGGCTCCTTAGGCGAAGTCTGTTGCAAATAACGAAAGTCCACCTGCTCTTGCCATTTCCGTATCCCGTAACTTGAACGCCTCTTCCAGCCGTGCATAAACCGGCTCAACTGCTTCGTCCGCGGAAACCAGACGATGGCATGGACATGGTCCGGCATCAGAGCAAACCCGACACACATTGCCGATTGACGTTGTAGTTGCTCGCACAGCACGCCGAGTACGATTCGTTTGGGCTGATCATGATCCAACAGCCGACGTCTTTTATAGCATGAAAACGTGATGAAGTGAGCAAACAGTTCATCATCATAAATCTTGCGTTCGGACATCCTTTGTGGCGACGCTCCAGTTTGCGTTGTCAACCTCTTGCAGGCTACGCCCGCCCAGGTTCAAGAACCTGGGCCACCCTGCGGACCCTACCGGGCTGGGCCACCCCGCCATTCTTACTTCTCCGCCCAAACTGCCTGTAGAGCGTCGGCCTGACTCTCTTTGATCTCAAACTGGCTTCCCGGCTTTATCTGACGTTTGACACCGGCTCGACTTGCAAGTCTCTTAAAGTCCCCCCAACTCTTCGCCCGAGATTCTGCCCCAGGAAACTGTTCGATGTAGAAGTACGTTGCGGTGCCGAAGTCATCTTTCCCCACCACAGGCATCCTTTCATAGACATCCGAAGGCGTTTTTCGCCGACCGTGGCTCCACATTTGAATCAGCCAATCGTGCTCGACACATTCCTTGCGGAGTCTGGAACTCCCGGCAAATCGGACCCACTCAATATTGCTTCCCGGATTGCTGAGCTTCTCGCGGCATTTCTCAGCAGTTGCTTCCACCACGCTTTGATCCTCTGGTAACTCTTCCAGAATCTCCGAAATCCCCACGATCCACGTTCGATGGCCACCTACTTTAGTCTTGACCCTGGGCCTGGATGCCGCCGATCCCATCCAGCGTTTATCAACCTTGATAGCCAGTAGATTCTCCAGCCGCCGCGTAGTCAAAGGTGTGGCTTGACTGGCGAGCTGATTGACGAACGCCTGAGCCGGAACAACGATCGATGGTTGGTCGGTCAATATTCCTGCCTCGACCAAACTGTTTGCTGACGCTCCAGAGGCGTTCGCTGATCCAATGAAGGCCTTTTCGTTGAGAAGAATGATTTTGGCATGGAGTCCCGGAAGGGAATATAATATTGCTCCATTGTCAGACGCTCGTTTTGTACTGGTTCAGCGTGACGTTGAGTTTTGGTGAATCGCTAGTCGTGAGTAACAAAGCGGACTAAAGGCAGTATTTCTGGGTTGCGTTTTTCGCATTTAGGCCAAAAG
>JAJRYU010000183.1 GCA_024275615.1 Planctomycetota bacterium | reverse complement strand
TGGAAGCTATTTATCTTCAGCTTCAAAGTCCCCAGATTGGTTGCCTCACGACGCCTCCTGAACGGGAAACGAAGGGGGAGAGCCTTGCTCCGGGCGGTGAGGTTTTCAGAGCCATGCGTTATGAATGGCAACGGCTGACCTCCCGCAACTCTTTTTTTCTACTCATGCTCTTGCCCTTTTTCGTCGCCATCTGGGACGTGAGGGCGCGTTTTGTACTCGCCCAAGCGACCGCCGCAAAGATCGCTGCGGAGGATTTGGCAAGTACAACAGATGTGACAGCTTTTGAAGGATTCGCTTGGGGGCTACGCACTTCCTTGTTGCTCGCTTCTCTGATCTTCTGTGGCTTGGCAAGTCAGTCGCTGGCTGGAGAGCTTGACCGAGGCACTCTTCGCAACGCATTCTTGCGGCCGGTGCGCCGTAGCCGCTTGGTGTTGGGTAAGATCCTGACTCTTTTGCTTTGCAGTCTATCGGTCTATGCGCTGTTGATGGCTGTTGTCTTGGGTCTCTCGGCCTACTATTTTGATTTCACCGCTCTCGTTGAAATCCTACCTAATGGCGACAAATATCCGCTCACGGATATGGCTACCCTCAAGGACGCCTTGAGCTCGGCCCTAATTTCCGGTCTTTTTCCCATGCTCACTTATACGCTGATCGGATTTGCCGCCGGTGCCATTGCCAGAGGTTCTACTGTTGCGCTCGCGCTTGCTGTTGGCAGTGTTTTGAGTTTTGATCCGCTACGATCCGTTTTTTCATCTGCTGAGCAAAAGTGGTTGCCCGCGACTCACTTGCCATCGAAGATCGGCGACACGTCTTTCTTGCGGGTCTACGAGGATCTCGTGACTGGCGTGAGTAACGTTTCCGAGTCCATTTCACAGGTCTACTTGACCCCATGGTGTATCCTATCCATCTTGGTTGCTCTCGTTGTTCTATCCCGGAGGGATGTCCGTTGAGTGCTCTTTCTTCAAAGCTAGTTTTCTGGATCTTCGTACTTGCCGGTCTCACGTCCTGCTCCAGTCTCAACACCAAGCTTGCCGAAGAGCCGCCTCCCTTGGCGGACATGGAAGTACCTCTTGATCTTCTGGACGAACCTGAAGATGAGGCCCTTCGGCTTGAACTAAAAAAAGGCGCTTTCTCTGGCATCTACGTCAAGGAAGGGTCTGAGTCTCTGGACGAGATGCTTGACGAAGAAGGAGGTGGCGGCGTTCTTGTTGACCGCGTCGTTGAGAACTCTCCCGGCGCCAAGGCGAAAGTTCGAAAGGGCGATATCTTGTTGGAGGCCAAGCTCAACGAAGCCCAGGCGGTGGAGCTTTCTTGGCCCAGCGAGTGGCGCAAACTTGAATTGGAAGGCAGCCCTGGCGGCCAAATACGGATCCTGCTTGATCGCGCCGGTCGAGAGTTTTCGACGACAGTCAAATTGGAGGAGAGAGTTGCCACAACAACACGCCACAAGTCGCAGAACTTTCGCGAAGAGCAAAAAGTCGGGTTGGTCTTGCGCACGGCAACCGAAGTGGAATCTCGCGCCGCCGGCTTGGGCCCTGGCGGTGGTGCCGTTGTTGTTGGCCTTTCCAAGGCCAGTCCTTGGCGCAAAGCTGGCTTGCGATTTAAGGACATGATCGTTGAGGTTGACGGCAAACCTGTAGCCCATCCACAAGTGCTGCTTGAAGCGATCAAAGCCAAAGAAGCCGGTGACAAACTTGATCTCGTTGTGCAACGAGGAGACGTGCAGCTCAATATGGCCGCAGGCCTCACCGATCGGGCTTCCGAGTTTGAGCGTTTCAGCATCCCCATCCTCTTTAGCCACGAAGCCAAGGGCGAGAATAGCGATACGTCATTCTTGTTTGGCCTCTTGGGTTACCAAGAAACGGCTGCTGCTTGGGAATTCACTTTTCTCTGGTTCATCAAGTTCGGGGGCGGAGATTCCGACGAACTGGAAGAGGTCGATTCCTAATGAGAATATGCGCCGTCTTACTCATTCTCACCTCTTGCCTGTCCGCGCAAAAATCGCCGCTGGAGGTGGTCGGAGTCCAAGTACCAGCAGAATACAAGATATCTGGCGTCGCCCCGGTCGATGTCAATCAAGATGGGCGAGTCGATCTGGTCTTGGCTACGGCACGCAAAGGTGACGAAAAGGACCGGATTCTACGAGTTCATCTTCGCGCCACCGGCGGGGGGTTCAAAGCACTCGCTGATTTCGAATTGAAACTCCACAAGGACTTCACCGCTTTCCTTGTTGCGGATGTGTTGCCGCACCCGGGACTTGAAGTTGTGCTTTTTAGCGGCAATCGCGCCGTCGCTTGGCTGCCAGGGAAAACAGGGCGCGAACAGTGGGTGTCCCTGTTCCGTTGTCGATTCCTCCTCCAAGTACCCAGGTCTGGGCGCATGCACTACTTGCCTGAACTTGCTCATGATCTCAACGGCGATGGCCGAATTGACTTCTTGGTGCCGGAAAATCAATCCTATGGTGTTTTTGTCCAATCCGATGCGCACAGATTTGAACATCGTGTTGACCTCCTCTTACCGCCTCCCACAACAGCAGACGCCGCCAACAACGGCGGCACCGTTCGGGTGACACGCCGCGCCGACACCATCAGTCTGAAAATGCCTGAATTGGAAAAGGCCAGGAGCGGCAAGACGCCAAGAAAAAGTCTCGTCTATTTGAGTGAATGGAATTGGCGGCCAAGACTCTTGGACTTTGATGGTGACGGGAAACTTGACCTTCTCGTGCGGGGCAGCCACGAGGTCTTTTTGTGGAAGGATCTAGCGCATCAAGAATCTTCCGAACCCGACGCACGTTTCAAGGTCCCAGTCGTTGCTGACAGATCGCGCCTGATAGACATTGCCTATAGTAGCCACTTCCTATACCTGAACGCTGATAAGTTGACCGATTCAGTGATGATCGCCGGCGATCAAAGATCCGAGAAACCTCGCACACAGATCTTGGTTTTTGAACAGGGGGCCAAGAGAACCACCAAAGATTCGCCTCTTTTCGGTGACCGTGGCCTACCGAGTCAGCTCATTGTGCTGGCTGGCTTCACCGGTGCTACTGATTTCAAGGATGTGAACGGCGACG
>JAJRYU010000182.1 GCA_024275615.1 Planctomycetota bacterium | reverse complement strand
TGGCTGACCTTGGTCCAGCACGAGCGGCACGGGTGGAAGCCGCCTTCGAATTGGGACGCCGGGTGCTTCTGGCCAATACCAATCTGCGGCCACGATTTGTCAATAGCAAGCAGATCTACAACTACGTGGAATCTGAGCTCCGTGGCATCGAACAGGAGGTGTTTGAAGTCTTGGTTCTTGATGCCAGGAATCGGCTCTTACGGCGGGAACGGATCTCCCTGGGGACATTGACCGGCAGTTTGGTCCATCCCCGAGAGGTTTTTCGGGCGGCCCTCAAAGTGGGGGCCTGCGCTTTGGTCTTGGTCCACAATCATCCCAGCGGTGACCCCAGTCCCAGCCCGGAGGACCTCCAAGTCACAGAGCGTTTGCGTAAAGCCGGCGAACTCTTGGGTATTCGCGTTCTTGATCACGTTATCGTCGGGGATGGGCGTTATGTTTCACTGGCAGATCGTGGGCACTTAGCGAACGCATCATAACTTGGAGAGACTCTATGAGTGGGGCAGCAGGTGGTTTTGAATTCTGTATCTTTAAGGCGGGTCAGGGCTATGGCTTTCTCGTTTCCGGAAAGAACGGCGTGAAACGCAGCGGTTTGCCTCGGAGAAGCAAAAAGACTGCCCGCAGGTTGATCCACAATGAGTTTCCAGATGCGGTGGAGTCGAAAAATCTGCTTCCAGAGTTGGTGCTTGCCTTGCAAGCTTTCTTTCGCGGTGAAGACGTCAAGCTCCGGGCCAAGTTGGACATGTCTGGCTTGCCTCCCTTTACAACGGCGGTTTACCGCACTCTGAAGCGGATCAGACGTGGTCGTGTCGTGACCTACAAAGAGCTGGCTGAATTGAGTGGGAGCCCGCGCGCGGCACGGGGTGTCGGAGCGGTCATGCGGCGCAATCCATTTCCTCCTTTGGTTCCTTGCCATCGCGTCTTGGGATCAAACGGGCAGCTCACCGGATTTTCTTCCGAAGGTGGTGTCGATATGAAACGCCACATGCTCTTAGCAGAGGGCATTGACTCCAAACTGATGAAATAACGTAAGTCCATTCAGTTAATGTGGTTATGGTCGATATTTTCGCTTCATCTTGCGGCCCATGAACTTGCCCACAGACATTCCCTTTGCTAATAAGCGAGCCATGATTGATCCGGAATTTCTCAAATTGCTCGCCTGCCCGGCATGTGGTGCATCCTTGGCGATCCAGGGTGATATGCTGCAGTGTCAGGGCGACTCTGGTTGTTCTCGTCTTTATCGCGTGGAAGACGAAATCCCGGTGCTTCTGATCGAAGAGTCCATTGATCCCGCCGATGGACCGGCGGATTTGGGACAAGACCCGAGCTGAAGGAATTCCGCCGCTGTGTACGCCATCGTTTCCGACCTCCACAGTAATATTGAGGCGCTTGAAGCTGTCATGGAAGACATGGCACCTTTTGGTGTCGAGCGAATCTACTGTCTTGGGGACGTCATTGGTTATGGACCGGATCCGTTGCCAGTTCTTGACATCGCTGAGAAATTTGAATTCGCACTCATGGGCAATCACGAAGAAGGCCTGCTTTTCTTCGCCGAGGACTTCAATCCGAGGGCACGGCAGGCTCTCGAATGGACCAAGGCCCAGATCACTGATGGCGATATGTCCAAAGAAAAGAAGAATGACATCTGGCAGCGCATTGACGCCATGCCGAAGAGCCGAAGGACCGACCAAGCGGTCTTTGTTCACGGTTCGTTGCGCCAAGAAACCAGAGACTATGTCATGCCTGCCGACAGCGATGACAAGCTCAAGATGGGCGAAATTTTTTCTCTTGTCGATCGGGCTGTTTGCTTCTTTGGTCACACCCATATTCCAGGTGTGTGGACTCAAGGTGGCAGCTATGTGCACCCAGAAGACCTGAACTACGAATTTCGTTTGCCGGACGAGAAGGTGCTCATCAATGTTGGGTCGGTTGGTCAACCTCGCGACGGCGACAACCGCTCATCTTATGTCCTTATTGACGAGGACCACGTCGAATTCCGTCGCGTGCCCTATGACTATGAAACGACGATGAAGAAGATCATGAAGATCGAAGACTTGTCTGACACCTTGGCCGCCCGCTTGAAGGTCGGTCGGTAGTCACAAGACAACACATACGACTCCGGTTTGTCCGGAGTGTCATGAAACAAACGCAGGGCTAAGTCGGTCGTGCGGAGACGAAAAAGAAGAGAAAGTGGACGGATGCAGAATCGATTCCTCCTGGCCAT
>JAJRYU010000181.1 GCA_024275615.1 Planctomycetota bacterium | reverse complement strand
TTTGGCCGCACAGGCCGACCATTCAAGTTAGTAGATAGACAAGGATATATGCCAATGCGTAATCGAATGAGGACCGCCGTGACCGTTTTGGTCGTTGCCTGTTTAGGCCTGAGCTTGGTCGCCTGTGGCGGCGGGGACGACAAGAAGGACACGAAGAAAACGTCTTCTTCTAGTAAGAAGAAAAGTACTTCAAGTAGCAAGAGCGGCACAAAGAAAGCCGATAATTCTGCCAATATGACCGCGGGCGGCTCAGGCCCCATGGGTGGCAAGCTTGATTTGGCGAATGCTGGCACAATCAAGGGCATAGTCAAATTTGCCGGGACCCCGCCAGCAGCTCGGAATTTGGACACCTCGAAGGACAAATGGTGTAGTGATCAAGGAGCTGTGATGGACGAGACCCTCGTTGTTTCTTCCACCGGCGGCTTGCGTGATGTTTTTGTCTATGTCGAAGGCTTAGACGATGTCGCTGATCAGTTCCCCGAATCCGACAAGCCAGCTCGCATCACTCAAGAAGGATGTCGCTATCATCCGCACGTCCTTGGAGTGCGTGTTGATCAAGACGTTGAGGTCGTCAATGCAGATGCCACGACCCACAACTATCATTTCATCGGTCGCGCCAACGATGAGATCAACAAGACCCAACCAAAACCTGGCACCAACGTGGAGGTCTTTGAGGCCTCAGAACTCTCAGCCAGTCTTTCTTGTGATATCCATGCTTGGATGTCTGCAATCGTGCACGTCGTTGAGCATCCTTGCTTCGCCGTCAGCGCTGAAGATGGCAGCTTTACAATCACAGGTGTGCCACCAGGGAAGTACAAACTGCGTTTTGTTCATGGAGCCGTGAAAACCAGCAAAGACGGTGTCGATGTCACCGTCGGAAGCAAGGGCACTGCTGACGTCGGTGAGATTTCCTTCTCCAAATAGAGTCGCATCGCAAGCCCGATCGAAAAAAGCTGATCACCTCGTGGTGGTCGGCTTTTTCTGTGAATTGGCTTGTGCCAGGACGATTGTTGCCGGTGAATTCTCTCGGCGTGGCAGCGAGGAGCTACCGCCTTGGTTCGTTTCCTGAGCGTTTTGGCAGGTGATCTCAGGGATGTCATCCTAAATGCCGATGACGCCGAGAATTGGGGAATACAAAGGGTAGTAGATCGACTAAAATTGCCATAAGCCAGTTCAATTTGTGATCGGAGATATTGTGCAAGAAACAAATACCAATTCTGTTGTCAGCCCGTTTTGGATGCGTTTTGCGGGAGTTGGCATGTTGCTGCCACTCGCTCTCGTGATATTCGGAGTGATCCCAGGCTCGGCTTCGGGAGTTTTGGCGAATCCGACGTTAGTTTGGATTTCTGCTGTGGTCATTGCCTGCTGCGGGCTGTGGTTGTTGGCTCAAGCGAAGACTGCGCCTTCGGCGTAATTATCGGCCGCCCGTCTTGATCCAGAAGCGGAACTTCTTCTCGATTTTCTTCCAGTCATTTTTGGTCCAAGTTGCGAAGGTCTCGTTAAAGGCCTCCTCGAGCAGCTTTTCTTTTTCGTCAGCATAGTACTTGTCCCATTCGCGAGCTTTCGCTTTCCGTTCTCGGAAGGCCTTCTCTTCTTCGGCTTCGGTCATCGGCGTGGGGATCTTGCGCGCTTCACGCTCGGCCTTGATTTTGTCCCAGAAATCTCCGTCCTTTTTTGCCAGGACCTTCAGTGACATGTTCATCCATTTTTGTAGTAAGCCCTTTGTCTTGCCTTTCTTGCCTTTTTCCAAGAGAAAACGCACAAAGAGATTGGCTGCGGTTCTCTGCCTAGCTTGCAGATTCTTGCCTTTTTCTTCTTCTACCATCCGCCATTCAGACTGCATCAATTGACGAATTGTTGGGAAGTTACCTGCGGCGATCATCTGAATCGCCTCGCGGAATTCTCCCCTTGGGGGCAGAAACACAAGACCCTTGGCCTTTGAGGGGAAAGCGCTCTGTACGTAAGTACCTAGCCCGCCCCGAAGCCATGTTGGCAAGGCGCGCCACAGTGCCGGATTCTTCTCAGTGAGATATTGCCGTAGAAGGCCACCTGACGTGCGCGAAAAATCGCCGAGAATTGAAGAGCCTTGCCCCGCGCAAACGACTTCGCCCGTTTCATAAAAGAAGGAGTCTCCAGAACCACTTAGATAGGCGCGCGCTTCCTCTTGACCGCGAAAAATGCGTATGAGGGAGGGAAAGACCTGACCATCTCCCAATTTGGCGAAACGCTTGTCCAGCCATTTTCTGACATACCGGGACTGATTCAAGATGTGCCTGGTGTATTTGTCGCCCACATGAGTCAAGACAATGAAGTTCTTGCGCTCCAAGACCCGCCACCCCTTGGGTTTGTCGCTCTTAGCGCGTTTGATTTCCTTCATGCGGCGTTTCTTGACTCGTTCAGCAAACAGGACCGCCCGCCGTTTGCTGCGCTCTTCTGGAGACAACTTGCCCAGAGGGTCGATGTCCACATCGCTCTTCTCGTCGTCCTTGCTTTCGTTTCTTGCTTCGAAAGTACGGATCGATCTAAGACTGTTAAGAAACCTCTTGCCCAGCTTGGCGCGCCATTCAGGCAGGATGTCGATTTCGACCACAAGGTCACGATCGATGAGATGATAGACGATTGCGACCAAGTCCCTGGGAAGGTCAGTGAGCGCGCGGATTTCGGCTTCAGTCCATGTTGCCTTGATCCCACGGACTCTTATCTCTTCGACTTTGCTAATGTGCCAACCACCCCCTTGGAAATGGCGCTTGAGATAATCCTCGTAGTTCTTGTAGGGGTTTGAGATAGTGATTCGAGTGACATCTATTTCACTGGAACCTACCTTCTTTTTCTCTTTCTTGACGTCAATTTCTTTCCTGTCATGAGGGAAGGTGATCACTCTCAAGGTTGGGCGATGGACGAACTCCTGCCTGCGGCCTTCACGCGTGAAAGTATGGCGATAAGCCTTGTCGGACAAAAACTTCGCCAAAATCCAATTCTCACCACCACGTATGGGGACACGACTAAAACCAATCGGCGCCTTGATGGAATAACCGTTTTCGTCATCGACGTAGGGCTTTCGGCCTTGGCTCCAGCTTGATGTAGCGAAAAGAAAAAGGGCAAAAGCGATGCGGCTAAGGTGTTTCGTCGACATTGTTTTTTCTCTTCAGCGTCTTGGCTTGAGTGCGCTCAATTGAAACTGCGGATCCTTCTCGTGAGCGGCCCACCATTTTCTGGCCTTCTTCACCAACAAGGGGTCGGATGCCTTCCAGTTCTTCTCGACGATTTTTCCCAGTGAGACGGCAGCCAATCTAATCAAGGATGGAGGCAGTGGAATGTCCTCTGGACGCACATAGCGGAGTTTTTTCTGCTTCATGATCTTGCGACGCACTTCATCGTATTCTGTGGCAGCAACGTCAGTATAGATCGCTGCTAGGTGTTCAGTATGACGCCCGTCGAATGGCGAATCATCAAGGATGAACTCTCCCAAGCGTCGAGTCGCTGCAACTCGCATGCGCCGACCAAGAGGATCATTTTCGTTTTGCCCTGGTTTCGGCAATATGAGTTGCGCCAAGACGTTTTTCCAAGATTCTGCACCCCAGCCACTGAGGAATCTCGCGGTCATGAGCCGCATGTCGTTGCCGCAAACTTGCCCTTCGGCTACTTGTTTCTCGCCGTCTTTGTAGGTTTTCTGGAGTTGGGCTTCTTCTTCCTTGCTGCGTTTTTCTAATCGCTCCAAACGGCGCACTCTCTTCCATCGATCGAGAGAGTTGCTAAACACTTGGACAGCATTGATGTAGGGGGTACCTCGCCTTGTGTGGTTTTTGCATTGGCATCCAGAACTGCCAAAGTACCTTGAACCATCATGATTGATGAAAATACTGAAGCCGTAGATCATGTGGATCCACGGGTTTTCCTTGTGCTGATCTCTAAACCATTTGAGGCACTTGACATCCTTTGGGAAGCCATCGTTTGTGGTGTTGATCATCACCGGGACAGTCTCTTGATTGATTCGCTCCGGGACCCCCGGTGCTTCCAGCAGCTTTTGCCGCATGGCATAGTGGCCCTTTCAGGCATGAGGGCTGGAGCAATCACCCATGAAACGACAGAAGAAGACGATGAAAACTGGTCTGTCAAGCTTTTTTGCCCTTGCCATCGCAGTCTTGAGATTGGCCTCCCAGTGGAT
>JAJRYU010000180.1 GCA_024275615.1 Planctomycetota bacterium | reverse complement strand
GGCTCACCAGAAGGAGAGTTGGCGCTCGCTGAAGCAGCGGTTTACATGGCGACGGCTCCCAAATCGAACGCAATCTACGCCGCTTTTAGTGCCGTTCAGAAGGACATTCGAGCAGGTGGCGTACACGAAGTCCCTCTTTATCTGCGCAACGCATCAACGTCGCACATGAAAGAACTGGGGTATGGTTCAGGTTACAAGTACCCCCATGACTTTGATGAGGCTGTTGTTGACCAGGACTATTTGCCGCCGGAGAAAAAGGGCACGGTCTATTTCACACCATCGCCTTTTGGCTATGAAAAGGACATTGCTGCTCGCATGGACTGGTGGCAGGAGCGAAGAAAGACGGGCCCATGCCAGACGAAGACGAAATCAAAGTAATCATGGGGTACTTGGAGAGCATGGCCAGGAGTAGTGGGGCCATCTTGATGGAGCACTTTGGGCATCTGAGTGCCCAAGACGTGGACTTCAAGGGATGCCGTGATCTCCTCACCAAGGCCGATCGAGCCTCTGAATCCCATATTTTGGCAGAAATCAGCCGTCTTTTTCCGGAACACGCTTGTCTTGCGGAAGAATCTGGCAGTCATGGTGGTTCCACTTTAGGGGAAAGTGGCTATTTGTGGATCGTTGATCCTCTGGATGGAACGACCAATTTTGTCCACCAAATCCCCATGTTTGCAGTTTCGATCGGCGTGTTTCATGGTGGTTTGCCACTGGCAGCCTGTGTGTTTGCGCCCCGCTTAGATGAATTGTTTCTATCAGGGCTGGGACAGGGGGCCACTCTCAATGGGGGGCCCATAAGCGTGAGTGGCACTGAGGACTTGATAAGCGCTATGCTGGCAACCGGTTTTGCGTACAAGATTGATGAGCTTGAGAAAGACAACCTCAACCACTTTGGTTCCTTGATAAAAAAAACCAGGGCGATTCGTCGTTGCGGCAGCGCCGCACTTGACTTGGCCTACACGGCGTGTGGTCGTTTTGATGGTTTCTGGGAATTGCACTTGTCGCCCTGGGACGTGGCCGCTGGAGCTTTGTTGATCACAGAAGCAGGTGGTGTGGTTGCGGACTTTTCTGGTGGCGACAACTGGCTGCACGGTGGTGAGATTGTGGCAGGGAACAAAACAATAGTGTCGAGCTTGCGTAACGAGCTTGGCCTTGGGGGAGAGCAACAATAATGAACGTCCTATTTCTCTGCACCGGGAACTCTTGTCGCAGCCAAATGGCCGAGGCCTTTGGGCACGAATTGGAAGCCGAGGGGCATCGAGTTTTTTCTGCGGGCACGAATCCGCAAGGAATCAACCCGCGAACGGTGACTTCCATGGCAGAGTGTGGCCTTGACATCTCCAAGCAAGAATCGAATCACGTGAACGATGTTCCTCTTCAAGAACTCGATCTTGTTGTATCCATGTGCTCCCACGCCGAAGAGAATTTGCCGGCTTCACTCGAAGGAATCAAGCGCGTCCATTGGCCCCTACCCGATCCTGCCGATGCCGAAGGCAATGAAGAAGCAGTCTTGGCTTCGTTTGCCAAGATCCGCAACGACATCCGCGATCGCGTTCAACAACTTCTGGGGAAGGGTTAACCCGCCTCGTTCATGAGATTGTGGTCTCTTGCGGCCAAGGTTCATATCCCTGCTCCGAGTCAAACCTATAGCCTCTTTCTTCGACTCATCGACAATTCCCTGTGAGTGTTCAATGGGAGCGGAGTGCTCGACATCGAGGAATGAGCCGCACCCGACCATCGGTCGCGAGCGCTAGTAGCCAGAATCGTGCAGCTTTCTAAAGCCGTTTACACCTGGTACTTATTTTCAAACATGTAGCCGGCTTCTTGGTATTTCACGAGACCAAATTCGGCGAGGATCGCGCAAGAGGCGCAATATGACTGAGGATGCCCGGAGTGAAGACCCTTGCGAAGTTCTTGATATTCCTCGCCATTCCAGATGTCTTCCCAGTTGTCGCGAAACACGTTTCCGACCACAGGCCTATTTTGATGATCGCAAGGGGAAACGTCTCCTTCGTAGCTGATGTACACTTCGCGCCAAGCAAAGCGACACCAAAGCCGACCTTTTTCCTTGGCCCAAGTTGGTGCCGGAGATTCAACTGGCGGAAGAGCAAAGGTCTTTGACGCTAAGGCACTCATGGAGTTCTTCTTGTCCTGTCCGACTATCGAGTTCTCATTTTCGCTAAGCGGAAATAGTTCGGGGGCCTCAAGGAAGACACCGAGATCAGCTGCGCGCTCTTTAGCTTTCGTGATCCACTCATTGGCAAGTTCCTTGTGTTCAAACAACGAGCTTTTCCTGATCTCTTGGGTAAAGACGATGAGGTGCGAAGCTTTCACTTCGCCGATCTCAAATTCGTGAGCCCACTCGATGATCCCCGGCAGCTCTTCAATATTTTCCCGCATCAAAGTAACACTAAATCCGAGGCGCAGATCTTTTTGCAAGCCCATGTCGCGCCGAAGATCACGGACGTATCGTAAGTTTTCAACTACGGTCTCAAATTTTGCTCCTGTTCGAATATGATCAAATGTCTCCTTTGTTGCGCCGTCAAAACTGATCGCAAGTCGGTAAAGAAGCGGCATCATGCGTTCGACACGAGGGCCTCTCAGTAGCATTCCATTGGTAAAAATCTCGAACTGGACCGCAAATCGTTCGCCGTAGTCGAGCATCAAATCAAAGTGCTCGTAAGTCAGTATTTCGCCAACGCCAGATGGTGTCACAAGCGAGACGTAAGGAAACGCTGTCTCAGCCATGGCTCGAAAGTGAGTCTCATCCATAGCGAATTTGTGAATACCCTTGGCGCGAAATTGATTGCGAATGAACTCACATTCACAGAAGAAACAGTGAATGTTACAATCAGCGGTGAATTCGAAAGTGATCTTCATGGGTGCTGCTGGAACAACCGTTCTCCCAGCGTCCTCCGCCGCAATCGCTTTCTCCTCATTGAGATGCGTTTGCTCCACATAACTCGTCGGTCGTTTTGGAGTAACCATGAACCTCTCTCGCCTCGTCCCTCAATCGCTCCAGGCATGATACAGCACGATGCACGCTCTCTTGCGGGGTTTCTCGAAAACTCGTCGGCAATGCGCGACTTTGACTCTCGCGCTGACCTATGGTTGTGTCTTGCGAGCAACTTGGATTCCTTGGGATTAACGACGGGATGCCTTGTGGTTGTTGTCCAAGACTTGTGGTTCAAACGATCACATATCTTGGTCCGAAGTCATCACACGAGTCGTCTTGACCTATGCGTTTGCTCCACATAACTCGTCGGTCGTTTTGGAG
>JAJRYU010000179.1 GCA_024275615.1 Planctomycetota bacterium | reverse complement strand
TTGAAATCGGGAGGGTCGGTACAAGTTGTCACCATCGATCAGAGTGGTCCACCGATGCCAACCGAAGAGAGCTTCTCGATTGTCCTCAGGCTTCCACCAATCGGAGAAATTTCTGATCAATCGACGGTCGCAACACGGGACACTCCAATCTTGAAATTCGGTATCCGCTCGAAAGCCAAAACGGGCATTTTTGGCTCAACCACAACGAGCGCCGATCGAACGGTAATTTTTAAGGTTGAAGGCGATCGATTGAAACCAGTGCTTCGATGATCTGCACCCCTGGGAGACAGAAGCACGCATGAATACCGCCATGAGAATCGGCGTGTATTGGCCTCGCCCGCATTATTCATGAGATTGTGTTCATTTGCCAATCGCTCAAGAACATTTCGCAGGAACCAAGAACGTTAAGGCCGCATTTAGGCTCCCTGATCCACTGGTCTCCGGCCCTTGGAGTCATGGCATGTATGTTGCGCCACCAGGACATGGGTTAGACTCAAGGAAATCCGCCATAGGAAATCCTCGATTGGGAACAGGATTCTTGAGGATTCATGACCCCTAAACCTTGCTTACAAAGCGCAAGCACCATGCAAAATACGATATCAGAATTCACCATTAAGACCGCAGCAGAGAACATCGCAGGGGTCTTGAGATTCGCCTTCGAGCACGATCCAACACGAACGGCCCTGGTTGTTGCCGACTCTGAGAGCGAATTGGCAAGAGCCCTTACGTCTGCATACCGCTCGTGTCTCTCGGGAGCCAAGTTCATCGATTTTGAGAAGTCAGATCGAGAGAGCATTCGTCAAGAATTCGAACGCTTGTCACCGGGTGATTTGGTCGTGTTAATCCAGTCAACAAGTTTTCGGCTCGACGCATTCCGCATTCGTATCGAACTATTCAATCGTTCCTTGAAGGTCATCGAACACCCCCACCTGGCCCGCATGTCCGGCGCAGAAGCCGTGCTTTACATCGACTCATTGGCTTATGACCGTCACTACTTTCGCACGGTAGGCCACGCATTGAAGCAGCGCATCGACAGGGCAGAAACCGGCGTTGTTGAGAGCGGCGACGGCGAGCTCGTGTTCCCGGCTGGTTTTGAATCCGCCAAACTTAACATTGGTGACTATGGTGAAATGAAGAATATTGGCGGCCAATACCCGATTGGCGAGGTGTTTACCGAGTCCGCTGATTTGGGAGCAGTTCACGGGGAGATTCTCATTGCACTTTTTGGCGACAGGACATTCACGGTAAACCGGCCGAAACGCCCTATCTCTCTTTCCGTAGAACAAGGACGCGTTGTCGGTGTGGCCAACTCCAACCCTGAATTCGACCAAGTCCTTGCCGACATCCGCGCTGACGAGGGCGAAGTTTGGCTGCGAGAACTTGGATTAGGCCTCAACCGGGCCTTCTCTTTGGCGAAGACAGTCTGCGACATCGGTTCGTTTGAACGCATGTGCGGCGTCCATTTGTCTTTGGGCCGCAAACACACGATCTACAAGAAACCCGACTTCAAGAAGAAGACGACAAGACATCATGTTGACGTCTTTGTCGCCACGAAGCGCGTTCTCTTCGACGATACAGTCGTTTTTCAAGATGGCGCTTGGATCGAACCAAGTCAGCCTTGATTCTGGAAACTCTGCAACTTTCACCTCCAAGTTGTGTTGAATCCACGTACTTGCAATTCCAACCGGAGAAAACAATGCCCAGGATATTTGCCGCTAGTTACCGTTTCCAACTGATGGCACTCGTGATCGCACTTATTCTCGCGACACAAGGCGTGGTCGCATCGGGGCAAAAACCGGGCACCAGCATTCGGACTTTCGAATCTGGCGGCAAGCAACGCACGTACGTGCTTCACCTACCCAGAACGTACCGCAAGAAACAAAAGAAACTCATGCCCATGGTATTCATGCTTCATGGGTCTGGTGGCACGGGCAAAGGAGCAGCGAGCTTCTACTACGACAATTGGAAGAACCTCGCTGATAAGGAGAAGTTTGTAGCGGTATTTCCCGATGCCCTTGGGAGCCCCACGCGTTGGAAGTCTTGGGGTGGGCAACCAACTGCGGACACAAAGTTTCTCGCCGCACTGATTGACAAGCTCACCGCGGAATTTCCCATCGATAAAAATCGTACTTTCATGACCGGACACAGTAGTGGCGGTTACATGAGTTTTTCATTTGGGGCTGTCCATCCGGAGAAAGTGGCAGCAATCGGCCCAGTCGCCGGTCTCTATGGCGGCGCCAAAGTTCCCAGCGTCCCGTTGTCTGTCATTTCCTTCCATGGCATGGCAGACAATGTAGTCGGCTACGAAAGTGACTTGAAGAGTAAGGCGAAGTTCTCAGGAAGTCGAGGAGCGGTGGAAAGCGCGGCTTTTTTCGCGCATGCCAACGGCTCAACCAAGTCCGAACGGAAGGACATCAAGAAAGGACGGGTCCATATAGACACATGGGCCAAGGGCAAAGACAACACGCAAGTTGTTCTCTACAGTTTGGAAGGCTGGGGACACAGATGGCCAAAACTTGGCTCCCGGAGCATAGCAGCCACTGAGCTCATTTGGAAGTTCTTCAAATCGCATCCACGGAAATGGAAGGCGCGCAAGAAGATCAAGGGGAAACCAAAAGCGAAGCAGGGCAAGTGATCGTCGCCAATCGTGGGCGGCAAGCCGCACGTCTCATTGGGTTGGCCACCCGCATTTCGGCATTGTTCATGCTTGATGATGATCGTTGAACCGCTACCATGCTGAGGATCTCGCGCACTTGGGAGGCACCGAGAATCTCAGGAGGAACCGCCATGAACAAACTACAGCTCCCGAAGAGCTTCGGGAGGAGTTTGATTGCTATCGTCTATGCAACTATGCTCGCTGCCATCGCATGTGTTGTCTATTTCATGATCTGGCCTATCCCCTCCACGAGTTCTAATCCGAACGGTGCCGATGGCTTGTCCGCCCTCATGCACTTGTTCCCCGGCATCCTCATTGCTCTAGTTGCCTGGATTGCAACATTTCTCTTCGTCATGCAAACGAAACCGAAGAAGCGCGGCAGAAACCACTAAACCCTAGTACAAACGCAACCACAACTCCAAACCAAAACGATGCAACGCCATCGCCTGCACTTTTTGACAGATGCTTTGGAGTTCAAATTCCATCCGCAAAATGACGGGACCATTTCGAAGGAGCATCCTTGGAGAAACCACCCACTTGCGCACATCAAAAATCGCGAATTGCCCAAATTCGCTGGGGAACGCCAGTTTCTTCTTCACTTGGGCAGCAACCTCATAGTACCCTCCTCATCGGCTCCATTCCTCAATTTTTCGGCGGTTCCCAATTCATGCAAGACAACGAGACGGAAGCAGCGTCAAAGCTCAAGGACACCTGTTCAGTTCTCAAGTCGGAATGGACTCAGCGATCTAGTTCAGCGCGCGCTCGTTTCTACATTGCCTCACACCCGGGATGGCAGGACTCAAAAAAGTGGACAGAGCAAGCACGTATCGATGCTTCATTTGTCCTCTTGGGCCTAAATGAGGCTCAATGTACTGACATGAACGTCTTGGAGATCGGTTGTGGCAATGGCCGTTTGGTCCCCTTCATCGCGTCAAGAGTAAAAACATACACTGGAATTGACATCTGTCGAAACTTCGTCGATGAGTGCAAAAATCGATTGGGTGAAACGAGAACGATCAGATTTGTTGAAAACAACGGCTCTGATCTTCCCGAGTCAATCTGTGATCGACATTACGGCCTTGTTTTCGCCGCAGCTGTTTTCATTCACTGTCCCTTCAATGTTATTGCCTCCTACTTGGTGTCGATTCGCCAAGTTGCAAAGCGACCTACCGTCCTTCGATTCCAGGTATTGACTGATCCCAAAGACCTGAGTGACATCATCCCAGTCGAATCGCTCGATCCCGAAGCGTATGAGCGCTCCAAAAATTGTCACGACGTCGTCGTCAAGGAACAAGATGCGGCCCAAGAACACGATTTGGTCGAGGAATCTAGCTACCAAGGTCATCTCTTTCGGATGGACGAACTTCGGAGTTTTCTCGCCGACCTGTTTGGCGATTCCGCCATTGTGAATTTGATTCGCTTCGATCCCTTGATCGCAAATTGTGAGGTTCTCCTTTGAAGCGCAAGAGGCAAGATCGTCGGTACTTCCGGCGTTGCAGAACCCGGCGTCCACCACAAGATGCCAAACAAGCGGCAAGTTCCTCGATGACAGCAGGATGGACGTGAAGAAAATGGGATTGAATGACCGAGGTTCGTAATTGACGACGAACGAGAAGACCGCTTACAATGTCATCAGGCAGCACACATCGTGGACATTTCAAGAATAGAGGCAAAGAATGAAGAATCTGGTTGGAGTGTATCTCATGGTGTTCGCACTCGCATCAATCTCATGCATCTCGGCTTCCGCACAGAAACACAAGACTGCCGCGGTCCCTGGGAAGAGGACGTTGCTGTTCACATCATCAAGAGATGGCATGGCTAACATATACACGATCTTCGAAGATGGTTCGCGACTGAAGAAGTTGACATCGAAATCGGCAAATTTTTCGGCGTCTTGGTCTCCGGATGGACGGCAGATTGCCTGGAATTCGCACCGTGATGGTGGCTGGCGTATCTGGATCATGAACGCCGATGGAACAAACAAACGCAAATTGACGCGGGGAAGTAGCGCGGGATTCAACTACGAGTATCACCCCCATTGGTCTCCCGATGGGACTCAGATCGTGTACGAAAAGTGGGACGATGCGTCCTCGAACTTCGAGATTCAACTGGCGAAAAAAGACGGTACCGGCATCCGCAACTTGAGCAACAACAAGGCACACGACAGGCTGCCTTCGTGGTCGCCAAAGGGCAATCGCATTGCGTACTACTCCAACAGGGATGGCAACGACGAGATCTACATTTTCGATATCGCCAAGTCAGAGACTATCCGTTTGACCCACGACAAGAGCACCGACTATGCACCGTCTTGGAATTCCGACGGGTCACGCATCCTCTTCCATTCGGACCGCGGCGGGAAGTTCAGAACATACACAATGAAACCTGATGGTTCTGGCGTGAAGATTTTGTCCTTTGTTCTTGCGAGTGATCATAAACAAGGTTGGGACCCCCGTGGATCTAATAGCAAGACGACACCCTATCACTCCCTGCGGAACGGCAATTCAGCTTGGTCAAAAGACGGAAAAAGAATGGCCTTTCACTCCTTCGTCGACGGCAACAAGGAAATCTACCTCATGGACGCCGATGGCAAGAATCGCACTCGACTCACGAATCACAAGAAAGACGATTGGTTTCCAGCCTGGCGCCCCAAACGTTGAGCCGCAGTCTCGCGTGGAATGCGGTGTCATGTCGGGACAATCCGGCACGAGGAAGCCGCCTCCCTGCCACTGCGAGTTATTTGCCTCGCTCGAATAGTCCAGGAAAGTCACTTTTTTGAGTAGCGCGCAAGAATCGAAAACTTGTCGCGCCGGATTGTTCCAAAAGGGAGCGCCCCTGCGCCCTTTTGTTCATGCCCCATAGGGCGGCCGCCTCAAACTCGAGATACACTCGGTAGCTCTCAACAGACTGTGAAGATCCCAAGACCCTGGCTCGGTTTGCAGCGCGGGAGGCA
>JAJRYU010000178.1 GCA_024275615.1 Planctomycetota bacterium | reverse complement strand
GATAGATCGTGCTCTTGGCACCAAAGTCGAAGGCCACGACACGGCGAGGCGCGCCACCATCGGATTTGAAGCTGGGTTCGAATCCCTCGGGATAATCGGCCTCAAAAACACGGGATTCCTGACAAGTAACCCCAGCAACCATGTCTTGGCCGACAAGGTCCGGAACTCTCTCTAGCTTTGCTCTTAGTTCCTCATCAGAAAGAGGTTCGCTCGTCACAAAGCAGCGCATGGCGCCTTTTTCACGGATTCTCAAGGTCAGAGCCCGCGTATCGACCCCCTCAAGAGCAACAACACCATGCCGAATGAAATAGTCCCGCAAATCCTCTTCGGATCGGTAATTGGACGTCAACGTCGAACACTCGCGCATGACAAAGCCTGAAACACGAGGCCTGGACGACTCTTCATCTTCACAGTTGATGCCATAGTTCCCTATGAGCGGCGAAGTCATGACAACGACTTGACCGGTATAGGAGGGGTCAGTGAGCACTTCTTGGTAGCCAGACAAAGCCGTGTTGAAGACGATTTCGCCTTCTGCTTCCCCTGTGGAACCACAGGGGGTTCCCGGCCAAATGGAGCCGTCTTCAAGAATGATGCGGCCTTGCATGAGCTTCGACAGATCTCTCATTGGGATCCTTCAATAACTTGATGATTTGCGGTCGCAAACGATCGGCCCAGCCTCAACATACGACATGCTGCGTATCCGGCGCCGAATCCGTTGCCTATATTAACAACCACCACCCCCGGCGCACAGGAACAGAGCATCCCCAACAAAGCGGCAATGCCGCCAAATGACGCTCCATAGCCCACATCGGTGGGTACGCTGATAATTGGCCCAGCCACCAACCCGCCCACGACACTCGGCAAGGCTCCTTCCATGCCTGCGACAACCACATGAACTTGGGCCTCTTGCCATTCGCCGCGCCTCGAAAGAAGGCGATGGAGCCCGGCAACGCCGACATCATAGATTCGTCTGACCTCCGCACCCATCATCGTGGCGGTCACAGCCGCTTCCTCGGCGACAGGCAGATCTGTTGTTCCCGCTGCAATCACCGTCATAAGACCCAATTTGGGAGAAGGTGTGCCCTGGGTCAACAGCCGTCCACGTCGATGCCAGACGAAATCTGGAAACTCCTCGAGGATCGCCGCCGCGGTCTTAGGAGCAACCCGCGTGACCAGCACGTTCTGACCGGTCGCCCTGAGCTCTTGCAAGCAGGTCTTCAGATCTTTGAGTTCTTTCCCCTCGCCATAGATGACTTCAGGAAAACCACTTCTCTGTTCGCGGCTAAGGTCCATGTGGACGGGGTCAGAGCCCGGAATCTCGACATCGAGAAGTTTGTCATGCCACTGAGCCAAAGCTCCTTGAGCATCGATACGCCCCGCTTCAACGTCCCTCATCAACTCAAAAAGGAAAACGTCTTGAGGAGCAGTCATCGAGCGACCTGCAAGACCATAGGTTCGCGGTTGATGACACTTAGCGCAGCAGCAAGTTGGGGATCAACAAATCCGTCAGGAATATGCACGTTGTTCTTGTCCTCCTGAAGTGCTGCCACCATGTCATCGTTCAAGATCAAGCGACGCCAGTATTCGTAGACAAATTGCATGTCTTGACGCGACGCTTGGACGTGCAGGTCTGGAATGATCCCTCCGGCTTTGCCAACTTCAATCTCCGAATCTCGCTGCAATGTACGTCCCGATGGTGTCAGCCAAAAAGCAGTCGTAATCTTGATTCCCGCTGGTCGCGTGCGGAGTGGGAAGACTTTTTGAACGACCCCTTTGCCATAGGAATTGGCACCCACGATGATCGCGCGCCGATAGTCTTGTAGGGCACCCGCCACAATCTCGGACGCGGACGCACTGCCGCTGTTAACCAAAACAACCAAAGGCAAGTCCGGCGCGATAGCACTGCCCGTCGTTGGATAAGTATGACTATAATCCCGATAAGAGCTGCGCAGCACACATTCGGTCGACAAGAAGCAACCTACAACTCCAACGGCAGCTTGCAAAGAGCCCCCAGGATTGTCGCGCAGATCAAGAACGGCGCCGTCTATTCCTTCAATCAGCAGTTTCTTGAGCTCTTCGCGAACCTCGGAATCAGATTGATCTTTGAATGACTTGAGCCTGATATAGCCAATGTTCTTGTTGCCACCGAGACGATCGGAGACGACGCTTGAAACGTGATAAAAGCCACGTTTCACCACCAACAAGCGTCTCTCGGTGGAGCCCCAAGTCTCAACGTCAAATTCAAGTTTTGTGCCACTGGGTCCCAGGATCAACTCTCGAACGAAACTCGTCTTGGCCCCCTGAGGAACCTTGTTGCCATTGATTCCGCAAATACGATCTCCACTGCGAAACCCGGCTTTTTCAGCTGGACTTCCGGAGAACACATGAAGAGTTCTGGCGAAACCGTCCAAGATTCCAAAGAAAATACCGATGCCAGCTTGTGTCCCTTGTGACGATCTTTGGAACTCACGCCATTCTTCCTGATCGTAGCCCCGCGAATGGCGATCAAGAACACTGGCCATACCATCCAAGGCTCCAT
>JAJRYU010000177.1 GCA_024275615.1 Planctomycetota bacterium | reverse complement strand
TCAAAACTGAAGACTGCTCGTTGACCCTTGCGCCAATATCGCCGAGAGACTGTCACCGAAATGCGGGTGTTGTCTGGTAGATCGCTGTTTATCGAAAGCAAGAGTTTTTCAGATTCGACCTTGGATGCAACTTCAAACTGGTTGCAAGTCACTTGAGCCGAAACGCCTCCGATGACTAAACAAAACACTATGAAATGAAGGTACTTTCTCACGTGCGTCTCCTTCAATCGGTTGCTCTACCGACGTTTCTGACCAGGATTCTCGAAGCGGTCCAAAGATAGCAAAAATGTCATTCGAGGGGCAGCCCTTCAAAGTGGCGGCTGATCGATCAGCCATTGAATCGAGGACAATCGGAACACAAGATCGCCCCAGGAGAATGATAAATGGAATGGAACGAACTCGCCGGGCGCGTGCTGGCTGGCCAAGATCTAACAAACGATGAAGCACATGCGATTCTCGACTCGCCTGATGCCGAGTTGCTGGAAGTCCTGCAGGCGGCTTTTCAAGTCCGCAAACGACAAGCTGGCATGGGCGTACGGGTTCATGTTTTGCAAAACGCCAAGAGCGGAGCTTGTCCTGAGGATTGCACATTCTGCACACAAAGCGTCCAGTATCAAACTGATGCGGCCATATATCCCCGCCAAAGTGTCGACGATCTCGTCGAAGGTGCAAGACAAGCCGTAAAAATGGGCGCCGTCACTTACTGTATGGTGACAGCGACGCGTTCTCCCAGCTCATCTGACTTGGAGACCATGTGTCGCGCCGCTACGGCAATCAAGAAGAACTACAACATCAAGCTCTGTGCTTCGCTGGGGCTTCTCAATTCCCGTGAAGCCCAGTCACTCGCTCAGGCCGGCGTTGACCGCTACAACCACAACCTGGAGACTTCAGCTTCCCATTTTCCGCAGGTTTGCAGCACTCACTCCTTTGGCGACCGCGTTGCCACCGTCAAGGCAGCGAGAGGTGCTGGCATGGAAGCCTGCTGCGGCGGTATCATGGGCATGGGAGAAAGCCCGAAAGATAGGATCGATTTGGCCTTTACGTTGAGAGAACTAGACGTCGAATCGATTCCAATAAATTTCCTTGACCCGCGGCCGGGGACTCCGATGGCGTCAGTAGAGAGAGTGTCGCCCCGAGACGCGTTGAGAACCTTGGCACTCGTCAGGCTGGCAAATCCTAAAGCCATCGACATTCGTCTGGCCGGAGGACGAGAAATCGTCTTAGGACCGTTGCAACCTCTTGCTCTTTTTGCCGCTAATTCTATCTTCACCAATGGTTACCTAACCACATCAGGGCAAGGTCCGTCGGCAGACCTGTCCATGATTCGCGCTGCTGGATTTGAAGCCGAAGTCTTGGAGAATTAGGTAGCCATGATACCAAACGAGGAAAACCGCGCCCTGTTCATGGCAACGGATGTGGCTCACTGTTGGCATCCATTCACCCCCATGAGCGTCTATGCCGACGAATCGCCCCTAATGATTGAATCGGCCCGTGGACATGAGCTCTTTGACTGTGATGGCAGGAGTTTCCTGGACGGTGTCTCCTCACTGTGGTGCAACCTTCTAGGACATCAGCACCCAAAAATTACAAGTGCCATTAAGAACCAGCTTGACAAGGTGGCCCACACGACCTTCCTGGGGAATAGCAATCCTCTGGCAGTGACCTTGGCCCAGCGCCTCATTGCCTTAGCACCCCATGGGCTCTCTCGTGTGTTCTATTCGGACAATGGGAGTACGGCTGTTGAAGTTGCGCTCAAAATGGCTCTGCAATACCATCAACAAAGCGAGGAAGTTGAAGGTCATAAACGTACACGTTTTCTGTCATTGGGTCTGGCTTATCATGGCGACACGATGGGTTCGGTGTCGTTAGGGGGAATTGGCGGAATCCATGATCGTTTTCAAGCGCTAAGATTCGATGTCGTTCGCGGTCCCTCGCCATACTGCTACCGTTGCCCTTTGGGAGAAGATCCCATTTCTTGTCACAACGACTGCACGCAAGAAGTCGTCGATCTGATTGAAGAAAATGCGAGCACATTGGCGGGAGTGGTGATTGAACCCGGTTTTCAGGGGGCCGCGGGAATCATCACCTATCCCGAAGGTTTCCTCAAACAGGTCGAACGGGCGACCAAGAAAGCTGGAGCTCTTCTCATCTTTGACGAGGTGGCTTCTGGTATGGGCCGATCTGGCGATCTTTTTGTTGCCAAGACCGAGGGGATCTCCCCCGACTTGCTTTGTCTGGCCAAGGGACTGACTGGAGGCTACTTGCCAATGGCAGTGACCCTGGCAAAAGAGAAGACCTATCGCGCCTTCTTAGGGCGCCCAGCGGAAGGGCGAACTTTTTTTCATGGTCACACTTTCACCGGCAATCAACTCGCAGCCGCAGCTGCCTTAGCCACGCTTTCTACCATCGCCGAGGAAGGTGTTCTTGAAAATGTTCGCGCTCTCAAAGAAACGCTGACGAAACAGCTACTCGACCTAAGAGATCACCCCCTTGTTGGAGAAATCCGACAGTACGGATTGGCAGTCGGCATCGAGATTGTCGCCTGCAAAACGACCAAGAAACCGTTTCCAGTGAGCGAACGCGTAGGCATGAAGATCTGCCGTTACGCCCAAGACAAGAACGTCTTTCTTCGACCACTTGGCGACGTCATCGTACTTATGCCAGCAATCAACTTCTCAACAAGAGATCTTCAGCGCTTGGTGTCCGCAGTGAAGTATGGCGTCAATACTCTTTGGGAAGAACACCAAGACACCGAAGCGAGACAAAACCCATGAACGTTGTCGTTGTCGGCACGGGGACAGAGGTGGGCAAGACCCATGTCGCTTGCTTGTTGCTAAAAGAGGCTGCACGCCAGGGCATTCGTGTCAAAGCAGTCAAACCTGTGGAAAGCGGTTGTTCTGGAGAAGCAGAGGAAGACGGAGCCTTGTTAGCAAGCGCTTCGGGACAAGAGGCACCAGCGCGAGCCCTCGTCCGCTTGGAAGCTCCTTTGGCCCCCCCGGTCGCTGCCGATTTGGAGGGTGTGGAGTTAGACGCCAAAAACTGGGTTGCCACAATCAAGAGCATCGCTGAGTGTTGCGAGATATTGGTCATTGAAACAGCCGGGGGCCTCCTTTCCCCTCTCACCTGGAAGGCCGACGCGACCAACCTGGCACGCGACCTGAAAGCTTCAGCTTTGGTCGTTGCAAGTAATAGGCTCGGTTGCGTCCACGAAGTTCGTTCAGCGGTCTCGATTCTGCGCCAACACTCGATTCCCATCGTTTCTGTTGTTCTTAACACGATCCAAGCCGACGTAAGCTCGGAGCATAATCCGGACACTCTTATGCGGATACTTCCGAGGGTACCCATGGTCTTCTTGCCTCGTACGAGCTCGTGCAATGCCAGTCAAACTCGCTTGGCAATCTCAACGATCTTGCAGCAAATCCGAGCGCACATATGAACGACTCATGGAACAGTTGGGCACGCGAGATCTTGTCTGAGTTAGAGGCAAAATCCCTCAAGCGAGAACCTCGCGTGTCGGCAAACGATAGGAGAACAACGTTGTTCTCAACCAATGACTACCTTGGTTTGAGTCATCATCCGGAAGTTATTGGCGCCGCGAACGACTGTTGGCAAGAGTCAGGTTGTGGCCCCCGTGCGTCAGCACTCGTCTCCGGCCGCACCGAACACCACGTATCTCTCGAACAAGATATCGCGACCCTCAAAGGCACCGAGGCCTCCTTGCTTTTCCCAACTGGGTATGCCGCAAATGTCGGATTGTTGAGCGCTCTCGCCGGGGAAGATCTCGAAATATTCTCAGATCAATCGAATCACGCCAGCCTGATTGACGGTTGTCGTTTGGCGCATCAGCAAGGCGCGAAAATCACCGTCTATGAACACCTGAACATGGTTGATTTAGAAACACGAATCCGTTCATCCAAAAGACGGCGCAAACTGGTCGTGACCGACTCCTTGTTCAGCATGACAGGCGAAATCGCAGATCTGGGAAAACTCGTGACAATCAGCCAAGCATCCGGCGCCACACTTTGTGTTGATGAAGCTCACGCCACTCTTGTCTTTGGAAGATACGGCGGAGGCATCGCCGAACTCCAAGGAGTCAGCGCAAACATCCAATTTCAGACTGGAACTTTGAGCAAAGCGTTCGGGCTTTTGGGAGGATTCGTGGCGACGGATTCCATTAGTTGCAGTTTGCTATTCAATCGCGCCCGCACTCAAGTGTTCTCAACGGCACTGCCAGCCCCTATCGCCGCTGCGGCACGGGTGTCGATGCGTTTGGGAGGCGAAGAATCACCACCAAGAAGATCTCTGAATCGCAACCTAGGTCATCTGGCAGAAATCCTCTCACGTCCATGTTCTGTTCAGATTGTCACAATTGGTATGACAAGCGCCCGGGAGGCTCTCAAGGCGTCTGCGGCTCTCCTTGCCAAAGGCTTCGATGTTCCGGCGATACGACCTCCCACCGTGCCTAAGGCACAATGTAAACTGCGCCTCAGTATTTCTGCCTCGCATTCCGAAAAGGAAATCAGCGCCTTGGGAGAGGCCCTGTCCTCGCTGCAGCTCGCGACTTCAAAGCGAGGTTGTTAGATTCGGTTGCCGAACTGAAACACCACAAAATGGCCATGAGGAGACAACGATGAACTGGCAGGTACTTTGGAAAGGCCTCTGCATGGGGATTGCCGATGTCATACCAGGCGTTAGCGGTGGCACCATGGCCCTCATCCTTGGCATCTACTCCAGATTTATTTCCGCAGTGAAATCACTCAATGCCAAACCAATGATTGCCTTGTTTCAATATCTCGCTTCTCGGTGCAAACCGGAAAATAAGCTGCGCCTCACTCAAGCATGCGACTCCGTAGATTGGCGCTTCCTTGTGCCGCTATCCCTCGGTATTTTTTCGGCGATGGCGATCGGCTCCGTCATTATTCCGGGCCTCATGGACAGCTATCCAGAAATCATGCGGGGTCTGTTCTTTGGTCTGATCTTGGCCAGCGTTGGTGTCCAGTGGCGCATGATGCCCAAGACGAGCAGAAGCGCGTCGGCTTGGGGGCTTCTTGTCGCTGGAATTTTTGCCTTCTGTGGCTATTTGGTTACCGACCCCAATCGAGACATCGATACCACTGGAACCTGGGTATCGGTCGCCGCACCCCCAGGTGAGTCTTCCTCCTTGAAAGATCTCATCCGGCGTGGTCCCAGCTCATTGAATGCAGCGGAGGTCTATTGGGCGGAAAAAAACGCGCCTTTGAGGATGGCTCATTTAGCTCATGATCCCCAATTGGCACGAGAATTAGCCCGCCGCCATGAAACCACAAACCAGATTCGCCGGTCTGACAAGAAAGCCAGAAAGGACGAAGCAAAACACTACGAGGGTATTGAACTCACTGATGTCGTCGTCCAGGTTCCTCGACCGGCATTTTGGTTCGTCTACGTCGCCGGAATCGTGGCTATTTCCGCCATGGTTCTACCGGGAATATCCGGGTCCTTCATTCTCTTGATTCTTGGTTGCTACTATTTCATTTTGAACGCCGTCAAGGGGACTCTCGCGGGTCTAATCCACCTAGAATTCCTTGGAGCTCCGATGTTGACCGTTTTGCTTTTTGCCCTGGGATGTCTCACCGGCTTAGTGGGGTTTTCCAGGATTCTCTCCTACCTCTTACGTGAC
>JAJRYU010000176.1 GCA_024275615.1 Planctomycetota bacterium | reverse complement strand
CGACAAGCTCAAAACCCTGAGCTTGGCTCAAGTACTTCTCGTCAACTTCGCGCCTCGCCACCAGGATGGCACAAACCAACATGGTTCCGAGGGCCACACTCAGAACTGTAAGGCACGATGACAATCTTCTCTGGGAGATGTTCCGCTCAATGAGACGCAAGAGAGTCATGCTGAAATCTCCTGCAGATGACGAACATCCTCAAAGTGCCGCTGAACCTCTAGGTCGTGGGTGACCAAGAGCAGAATACTGTGCTCTTCAATCGTGGTCTCTTTCAGTAGCTCAAGGACCTCCCCACCATTCTCGCGATCGAGATTCGCAGTCGGTTCGTCGGCCAGGACAATCTGGGGCTTGTTCACTAAAGCCCTGGCAATGGCCACGCGCTGTTGTTCGCCGACGCTCATGCGAGATGGTTTCGCTTGCAAACGATGCTCAAGGCCAACTCGCTTCAAGAGTTCAAGCGCCCGGCTCTTTCCCGAACTTGGGGGCATGCCCGAAAAAGTGGCGGCCAATTGGACATTCTCAAGTGCCGAGAGCCCCTGCAGGAGATTGAATGTCTGAAACACGTAACCGATGTTCTGAGCACGAAACTTATCCCTTCTTGATTCTGCAAGGGCGGCGATATTTTGCCCCCCGACGATGACCTCACCTGTCGTCGGAGCGACGATACCGGCAATAATATTCAAAAGGGTAGTCTTGCCCGCCCCTGAGTGCCCGACAAGGCACAGGCGTCTTCCTTCCTCGACGACAAAAGAAGGCAGATCAAGAATGGTTCGATCGGGCTGCCCGGGAACAGACCAGGTCTTGGTGACGTCTTTCAGTTCAATTGCCATCGGAATCAAGAAGCCCCCTGGCCCTGGTGTTGGGGCAAAATCGTCCCAATCAAGCCATTGGCGAGGAGATTAGCGAATGCCCATCAATCCTCCACCACCGAAAAACAACTTTGCCACAAATGAATCAAAATGAGTGCTCTGCATATCGATTCCGTGCTGTGAAACCTCATCAATCGTGTCAAAACGCTCGAATTTGCGCCAAGTCTTGATTGGCTATGACTTTGGGAACGTCACCCGGAGAACAAGATTCGGAACAAATGTTCTAAAAGGAAAGCACAAAATGTTTGGCCATTCGGGTTGCGCCTGAGAAGATACGTGGGCGTTGTCGTACCCCACTGATCCAATCTGGAAGACTTCCGGTTTGATCCTTCGGCAAAGCTTGCCGTCAGTCCGATCAAAACGTCATTTCACTCCTTGTTTGCAAAGGAAGAATCCATGCAAATTGCACGTCGCATTTTTTGCACATGTCTGTTGGTTCTTGTTGTCACCGCCGCTCAAGCCCAAACTCAGAACGAAACTGAACAAGGGTTCATGGACGGTCAGATGATCGTCAAGTTTCAAGACTGGGTCCCGCGCACCGACCAACTCAGTATCTTGGAGCAGAACAGCCTCAAGGTCGTCTACTCCTATCCTGTGATCCGAGGGTTCTTTGTCAGTTTTGATGCCAAGATTCCCGTTGCCACAATGATCGACCGTTTCAAAGCCATGGGAATCGTCAAATGGGTTCAGGCCAACGCTCTTGGCCATCGCTCGCAGACCTTACCCAACGATCCAAGTTTCTCTCAAAGCTACGCCTTGCATAACACGGGACAGACCATCGGCGGCAACACGGGCACAAGTGATGCCGATATGGATGTACCAGAAGCTTGGGATCTCATCACAGACGCTTCCAATGTCGCCATCGCCATTGTCGACTCCGGCTGCCGTTTGACGCACCAAGACTTGTCATCGAATCTCTGGCAGAACCCCGCTGAAATCGCTGGCAACAACATTGATGATGACGGCAACGGCAAGATTGACGACGTCGTTGGCTGGGACTTTCTTGGTAACGACAACAATCCAAGTGATCAGGATGGGCATGGCACGAACGTCGCCGGTTGTGTTGGCATGCGTGGCAACAATGGCGTCGGCAGTTCCGGCGTCTGCTGGAAGGCCCAAATGATGATTCTGAAAGACGGCAACGCGATCCCTCAAGTAGCCCTATCAGCGGCAGGGATCGAGTACGCCGCCATGAATGGTGCTGTCACTTGCAATTTCTCGACGGGATATGGCGGTGGGAGTTTCCCGGTTCTTCAAGCGGCGGTCAATGTGGCGCAGAGCGCAGGCATGATCATTTGCGTTGCCGCTGGCAACTCCTCGACAAATCTCAATTCCACCAACGACGCCCCTGCAACCTATACCAATGACAACTTGATCGTCGTCGCTGCCACCGACAATGATGACAACTTGACCAGCTTCAGCAACTTCGGCAACACCCACGTCGACTTGGCTGCCGCAGGCCTGAGTATCTTCACGACGTCACGATTCAATAACTCAGCCTACAGTTTTGTTGCGGGAACGTCCTTCTCGGCACCTCTAACGACAGGATGCGTTGGCTTGATCAGGGCTTACAACCCAGGTGCCAGCTATCAAACAGTACGGAATGCCCTAATCAGCACCTGCGATACTAAGTCAAGCCTGACAGGAAAGGTCGCGAGCAACGGGCGCATCAACTTGTTTGCCGCTCTCAACTCCGTGGGGCCTGCCACCGGTGGCCCAACACCCCCCAATCCTGACCCAATGACCTTCCTGACACCTCCCACAGCCACATCAGGCACCGCAGCCACGATGGTGGCCACTTCGGCCACGCCAGGGCCAGTTGAGTACTTGTTCACACTTGATTCTTCGAGTGCACCCGGCGGCGATAGCAGTGCATGGACCTCATCAAACACCTACACAGACACCGGACTACAACCGGGGGCTGCCTACACTTACACCGTTAAAGCCAGGGATGCGACGACGCTTCTTGAAACTCAACCCTCGGCGGCGCTCACAGCAGTTACTCCGGCGAACGCCCCAGGCAACATCGTCTTTGGAGCGATTGGCAACACCTCGGTCGATATCGCCTCCATCGATACCAATGGAAATGCAGCGATAACGGAGGTCGCAATTCGAGTCGGATTCCTCTACGTCGGTCCAAACGGGTACTTCCAATTTAATCCGTTTTGGCAGTCATTCAGTGCTTGGACGAGCTTCCACATCGTCGGATTACTTCCTGAGTCGAGTTACCTGTTGACTCCGGTTGCACGTGATCAAGGCGGAGTCTTCTCCGCCTTCGGCCCAACGGCTCAGCTCACGACCAAACTACTTCCCGATTCAGCTATCGGCGTGGTTGGCGACCAATTCGGCCCAGCGGAACAAGTCATGACGATCAATGGTTCCTACGGTGGGCTCGATCGGCACGTCTCTCTCAATGTCGGAGATACCTACGTTTTTCAAGTAGCCAATCCTTCAACGATGGCAACACCAGCAAATTTCGCCGTCGTCGCGTGGTTTGGCGTCCCGTCTGATGTTTGGGAATTCCCCATCCCAGCTCCATTCGGACGCGGCACCTTGTGTTTCACACCTTGCGATGTCAATCCTGGGTTGCCAACTTTCAACTTGGTGAGCACCATCGGCAGTGTCTGTGGAGAATACGTCAGCACCAATGGTCAACTGGCAACCTGGACGCTTCCGGCGCAGAGTTTCGCGTTCCCATTGCCGCAACTAACCTTGCAGGTCTTTATCGAAGAATCTCCGGGGAACTATGCCGTCGGCAACGCCTTCGTATTCGATTACAACTAGCATTTCGCAACAAGTCAGAATAGCCCCGGCACACGAGGATGTGCCGGGGTTATTCTATGCCTTGACCCAAAGGCGCTGGGGTGCTGAAATGCCACCATGAAATCGGCGGACGACGACAACGACTCAAACGCTGACTTGGGAGGGACACAGTCTTTCTTCTTAGATGGCCTCACGTTTGCACCCGGCGCCGAAAAAAATCTCAACGTCGCTTTGCCAGAACCCACAGAAGAATTCAATTTCTTAAGAGTGCTGGGAGTTGGAGGCATGGGGGTTGTCTTTGAGGCCGAAGAACTGCGAACACATCGCCGAATTGCTCTTAAGGTCATCGCCCCTCAACTGCGCCTCTCCAGCGACGCCGCCGCCCGCTTTGAGAGAGAAGCGAAAGCCAGTGCTTCCCTCTCCCACCCTCATTGCGTATTCGTTTACGGCGCATACCGTGTTGGTGAGAGCCCAGCCATCGCCATGGAGCTGATGACAGGCGACACACTCGACGACCGCATCAAAGCAGGCGATCCAATCGCCATCAAACAGGCGTTGGTCTGGACCCGCCAAATGCTTGAAGGTCTGCAAGCGGCTCACGAATCCGGCCTGATTCACCGGGACATCAAACCCTCCAACGTCTTCATATCTGAGGATGGCGCCGTCAAGATCGGTGATTTCGGTTTAACGCGTTCAACAGACTCCGACTTGAGCTTGACCCAAAGTGGAGCTTTCTTGGGCTCGCCCCTCTATGCCAGTCCAGAACAGATTCGTGGTCATGTTCTCGACGCCAGAAGTGATATCTACTCCATCGGCGCCACGCTCTATGCGCTTTTGGCAGGAGTCGCCCCTCACACATCCACCAACATCGGCGATCTCTTCGCAAGGATTGCCACGGAGGCTCCCAAACCTCTCCGGGAATTGCGCCCGGAAGTACCCAAAGACTTGGAACTGGTCATTGAAAAAGCCCTGGCCAAGCAGCCCGGGGCTCGATTCACAGATTGTGTTGCCTTCCAAGAGGCACTTTCTGTCTTTGGCGAGGAAAAGAACAAAGCACCTCGTCTCCTTCACCGTTACGCCGCTTACTTGGTGGACTCTCTTTTCTTCATCGTTCCCATGGCGATCTTCGATTTCATTTGGAATCGTTATGTCCTTGAGAAGAGCAACATCATGATCGGGGAAAGTCGCGAATCCTTGATCTTTGCTGAGATCTTTCAAGCCGCCTATTTTGTTTTCTTTGAAGGTCTCACTGGTGCCAGCCTCGGCAAACGGCTCATGGGACTACGCGTCATCGATAACCAAGGTGATCGTCCGGGGATCCCCCGCGCTTGCTTGCGCTTCATGGTCTATGAATTCAATTTTTCGTTTTGGTGGTTTGGACTGGGGCCAGGCCGCTGGGGCCTGGGCTGGGCTTTGCTCTTGTTGACAACGATGCGCAAGAAAAGCGGTATGCGCGGGCTTCATGAGTGGGCCAGCGGCACACGTGTTGTTGAAATCAAGGACCCATTTTTCATCACGCCCGACAGACAACCCCTCCTTGACCCTGACCGTGTCCGTGACGCCGGCGAACTTCTGCAAGACTCTCTTGATCACTACGTCCTGCGATCGACATTGGCTGATACCGACCAAGGTGCGCTTTGGCTTGGTCGAGATGAGCGTCTTGGGCGTGATGTTTGGATTGTCGGCGAAGACCCCAAACAAGAGAAGCAAGACCTAATCGAACCCACTGTCAGCAGCATTCATTTCCTTGACCGCATTGAAACCGAAAACGGCACCTTCCTCATCTTTGAAGCGCCAGGCGGTGCCTCTCTTCATGAATATCGCAACTCAGAATTTGTCTTGCCATGGAAGGCCGCCCGCCAAGTCTTGATTGGTTTGATTGACCTCATCCTAGCCCAGCAGGACATGATATCAGCCAATCGACTTTGGATCGGTCGCGCCGGAAAACTGCGCCTGCTACCATTCGCCCTCCGCCAACAAGAAAATCCAAAGACAAAAAGAAGTCTCACTCAAGAGGTTTGCTGCTCGGTGTTGGGGCTTGAGTCCCTCAAATCTTCACTGCCGGAAGACATACCTAAGGGGGGCAAAACCGTAATCCGCGCTCTCTTGTTGCCATCCCTTGAAACTGGCGATTTGGCGGAACTTCGAGAAGAACTTGTGGCCACAGACTCCCGGCCACGTTCCGTCCCCAGAGCGATTCGAGGAGCGCAAATCGTCCTGAGTTCTTGGGGACCTCTGACGCTCACGGCGACTTGGTTAATTCTATCCACGGAGAGACTTGAATCGATCTGGGAAGTCGATGTTGGTCACCGCTACGTCGTTGCCGCCCTCTTTGCCACTGGCTTCTCCATCATCACCGCCATGGCCACCGCTCTTATTTTTCGCGGCGGTTTGGGATTTTCGCTCTTTGGAATCCGAGTCATAGACGGACGTGCGCATCGCTGTAGCCGTCGCCGCTGTGCTCTCAGGGCTGTCGTCTCCTGGTTGCCATTGCCCCTGCTTTTTCTGCTTGCTCGCGGAGTTTTGTTCTTCACCAACGAAACCTGGGCCAATGCAGCGGCTTGGGGAATTCTTGCTCTCTTCATCATGGCTGGTTTCTACAGCATTTGGAAACCTACGCGATCTTTCGCGGATCACATCGTCGGAACCCATTTAGTCCGCTGATCTGGGTCAGAGCAAGAATCCCTTGAAGGGCGAGCAAGTCTCAGTTCTTCATGATACTGATACCCATGCCGGAGAATCGTTGAAGAGCCAAAGATGCGTATTTCGACACCTTGGGGTCCTTCAGCAATTTCTTCAACATTGGGATTGATTGAGTCAAGAGCAAGTGCCCGGATGCAAGAGCCGCGCTTGCACGCACTTCATGGTCTCGGTGATTGAGCCCTTCCAAGACAGCTTTTTCACCTTTCGGGTCAGTGACAAAGGCGGCCAATTGTATGAGGTCTGCCTTGATTCGTCCTGACCAGGAATCGTCAACCATCATCTTCTCCAACAGTGGCACGAATACCGATTCTCCCATTTCGTAAACCAGACGGAGTTGAAGGCAAACTTGCCGCGCGCGCAAGGTTTCGAGGCGGTAGTAAGGGCTACTGAGACTCGTGACGCGAGCCTGCGTCAGGCTCTGCAGGATGAGTGGAACTGCGCGCTTTTTTAGTTTTTGAGCGGCGAGCTGCAAGATTTCGCCAACGTCGTTCAGTTGAGTCAACTCGCCACTACTGACTCGATTCATCAGCGTGACAATCGCCTCTGGGACACTGATTTCCTTGAGCAAGTAGATGACTCGATTCAAATCACCACCAACACTGTCGAGAGCCATTTTGTGAATGACCTGGGCCAGATGAGGGCTCATGTTGTTCTTCAGTGCCTGGCGCAAGAGAGCAGTCAAGTCGTTCTGGTTTGCAAACTTGGCCGACACCACCATGAGACGATCCACGTCTAGTTGTTTCTTCCACGAAGAGAACGTTTTCAGAGCAACTTTCTGGGCGACGCGAGCTGGCCCCATGGCAAAAGTGAACAACTGATCCTCAAGAGCTTGGCTCTCTTCCAGTTGAGGTAGAAAGTGAGCCAAAGCGGTCGATGCCCAATATACATTCTTGGCAAGACTCACACTGCGCAAGATGAAGTCATGGTCCCATGAGGAACGTAACTTGGACATGCTACGGAGAAGGGCACGAAAATCGGCGTCTCTGCCAGGAAACTTATCCATGCTCTGAAAGATCTGAGCAATCTCATCAACACGATTGTGTTTCACCAAGAAGGCAATAAGCCGCGAGATTCCGACACCATAGACGTCCTCCACACCCGCTTTGCCGTCGGCATCGGCCCAATAGAGATCACGGTCGTCAAATTTCTTCCAATTGGCCATGATGGCAGGAATTGCCGCTTCATCGTCCATTCGAACAAAGTAGTAGAAGGCCTCACGGAAATATTTGCCATTGAGATGATTGAGAAAATCCCGCCTGTGACTCTTGCTTCCAGCAATCGCCAATTTGGTCGCCGCCACTTGCACAGCTAAAGTCTGCCGGCCGCTAGCCAGCAGTTCGCCCAAGATCTTCTCACCCTTATCGGCAGCAACAATCTGGGCTGCCGT
>JAJRYU010000175.1 GCA_024275615.1 Planctomycetota bacterium | reverse complement strand
GGGGTGATTTCCATGTAACGTGTGGTCGGGAGAATACGCTAATTCTTCGCAATCAGGAAGGGGCCGCGCAGTCGTGCTGATTTCACTTAGCGCTTGCTCTATATCTTGAATCAACTCGACCGCGTCATCTAGGCCGAGGGAGATTCGGAGCAAGGTCTCTGATGGAGCGAACTTTGATTGCAAGTTCTTCGGAATGCTGGCGTGGCTCATCGATCTGGGCGCGCTGATCGTTGATCTTGAGCTGCCAAAGCTGACCGTCGTGGCAAAAAGTTGCGTGTTCGCAATCACGCGCTTGGCCAAGGCCCCGGAGTCAACATCGAAGCTCAAGACAGACCCCGACCCTGTCGCTTGGGCGGCATGGATTCTCTGGCACACCTCGCTTGCCGTGCCGATGAAGTGGACTTTTGTCACTCTGCGGTGGCACTTGAGGAATCGTGCGACTTGCAAGGCTGTGTTCTGCTGGGTTTCCAACCTCACAGCGAGTGTCTCCAATCCCCGCAAGAGGAGCCAAGAGTCGAAAGGACCGAGAGCCACACCTTGGGCGTTGTGATCAAACCGAAGTCTCTTGGCCAGAGATTCGTCCGAACATGCGACGATTCCGGCGGTGACATCGCCATGACCAGACAAGAACTTGGTTGCCGACTCAAGGACAAGATGAGCTCCAAGTTCGAGAGGACGCTGAATCCATGGCGACATCAAAGAGTTGTCGACCGCCAGCAAACAATTCTGATCGGCACAGAGCTGCGCCAAAGCGCTGATATCGCTCACTAAATGCAGGGGATTGCTTGGAGATTCCAAAAGCATGAGATCTGCAGGCGTCCTCAGAGATTCTAGAACAGAATCGAGATCAGTCGTGTCAACAAATTCCACGTCGATTCTCCGTCGCCCGGCAATTTGGTCCAGCAATCGAAAACTGCCACCGTAGAGATCAGCACCCGCGAGAATTCGCCCACCGTCGTTGGCGAGACTGAGAACTCCTTGGATGGCAGCCATGCCACTCGCGTAGGCCAGTGCGTGATTCCCGCTCTCCAAGTCGGCGATTTTCTCTTCAAGTACCGAACGTGTTGGATTAGCGCTTCGGCTATAGTCGAAGCCCTCAGCAAGCTGCCAGTCTGATTGAGCAAACGTTGCAGTTTGATAAATCGGTGTCGAAGATGCATGAGCGCCGTCGCTCGGACAATGGGGACGGCGAGCAATTCTTGTCCTGAGATTCATGATGCGTCCTCCAACAGATTCCCTGTCCCAGATTCTTGGCTGCGTATGCGTCTGATCTCGAGTACGTCCCCGAGGATAGATTCAGCCGTCGGCTGTGGTCCAGCCCCTATTCCTTGGAGATTCACTGTTGAGTTGTCGTCATAGGATATGACGACGCGATTCTCAGCGCCGGTTGTTTGTCCCAAGAATGAATTTGATGACAGATCTTCAAGTATCACCCGCCCGCGAGCACGTCCTTTTTCCAACCTGAGGTCGGCCACTTGTCTGATGACTCGCCCCCGTGCCGCCGCTGCTCGACATAGGCACTCAATTTCGCCGAGATCCATCTCTTGTACTTGAGATTCAATCGACTCGGCCCCGCACGCTCTGGCGATGATTGTGAGCTTGCGCTCCGCATCGATGCCAGCAAGATCTTCCTGGGGATCTTGTTCGCAAAGCCCTCTCGATTGAGCCCTTGCGACGGCGTCCTTGAGAGAGCCATGACGATGGAGTCGATCGAGTATGAAGTTGGTGGTTCCATTGAGGATGCCCTCAATGGCGACGACTTGTGTTAGACCCGAACTTAGTGCCAGAGTTTCCAAGAGCGGAAGAGATCCACCCACAGCAGCAGAGAATTTCAAGATCCTACCGTGTGTTCTGGCGATTGCCGCTAGTTCCTCGCCATGAAGTGCAATCAACTCCTTGTTCGCTGTGACTACATCTTTGCCAAGACGAAGAGCATCTGCGACACATGCTCTCGCTGGGGTGATTCCACCCATCAACTCGACAACGATTTCTGCAGGTTTTTGGACCAGCTCGATGGCATTTGTCGCAAGGAGCGCTTCGGGCACTCCTTGCCGTGGTCTTTTCTTAGAACGGACAGCAACGCCCACGACCTCGAATCGCCCTGGCTCTTGGCACAGACGCCTAACTACGGCTCGTCCGACCTGGCCACACCCCAGGACACTGATTCGATCTGGACCAGAAGTTGGAGTTGCCACTCTTTGTGTGCTCGGTCGGGAACCAATGACGGTGCAGAAGTTGCTTGCCGGTTTGGCCACTTCAATCGACTGTTTGCGTGCTTCGGCTAAGGCGATTGCTTTTTTTTGCAAAATAATCCCGCCCAGCGATTTGGCATCGGCGTAATGAAGATTCGTGAACGACCTTGGTCTGGGGCCTGGGCCGTCTGGGTCCCACTCGAAAACGCCCTCGGTGTCTTTCAGAAGTCGGCACTTCTTGGCGCCAATCGCCTGCGCCAAGAATACTGCGGTGAGGTCAGATCCTCCGCGGCCCAGCAGCGTTGTCCGCCCAAACCCGTCATGGCCCACAAACCCCGGTACGACAAGGACGTCGTTTTCAACCAGAAGCGCTCCGATCTTCTCGCTGCCAACGCTGATAGGACTGGCGTCAAGCGAATCGCTCGTAGTTAGCAGGTCGATTTCATGGCTGGCAACAGGACAGGCCGTGATTCCGGAGCGGAGACAAGCCATGGTAAGCAGGGCGACAGACTTGCTTTCTCCTGTCGCCAATAGGACGGCCAAAGCGTGAGGAGATGGATCAGGAGCAATCCTTCGGGCCTCGGCAATAAGTAGATCAGTGCTTTCTCCCAAGGCGGAGACGACGGCAATGATCTTGGCGCCTTCTCGTCGAAGGCGATAAACCTCCTCAACGGCGCGTTGCAATCCTGTATGACTCGCTAAGACAGAACTACCGAATTTGAGGACGGCGGTGACTTCGGTGCTAGTCATGGCAATTCTCTCCTTTCTCTCTTGAATAGTTGCCGATGCTCTCCAGAGATTGAGCCAAGTCGTGGCGTAGGTCGTTTGCCGATTCGAGCCCCACAGAGAAACGGATGAGCCCAGGTGAGATGCCAAGAGTTCGAGCTTCGTGATCCGGAATGTCGCTGTGTGTCATCGATGCTGGGTGAGTCGCGATTGACTGCCCGGATCCCAGGTTTTCCGCCAACGTCACCAAGCGCAGGCTTGAGACAAATCTCTTGGCACTAGCCAATCCGCCACGGAGCTCAAAGGCGATGAGCGCACCACCCGTCTCCTGCTGCCTTTGGGCCAATTCGAATTGCGGATGAGAAGGCAAGTTGGGATAGATTACGCGCTCAACAAGCGGATGATCTGCCAACCACGTGGCCAATTCGCTTGCCGAATCACATTGTCTGTGGATCCTCAATGGCAACGTTTGAATGCCCTGGAGTGTGAGCCAAGCTTCAAACGGTTTTTGATTCAGCCCCAAGGTCTTACGCAAGTCACGGAGTTTGTCGGCAAGAGCTTCGCCATTCGTGCATATTGCCCCGCCCACTGTGGCGTTGTGGCCGTCGAAATACTTTGTTGTCGAGTAGAGGACAATGTCGGCTCCTAAGCTTGTGCAGTCCTGGAGAAGAGGAGTAAGGAAAGTGTTGTCCACGGCGAGAGGGATGTTCCTTTCTCTTGTCAGGGTTGAGATGGCGGCAATGTCACTCAACTTGAGTGTTGGATTCGCTGGGGTCTCGAGAAACACGAGTTTCGTCCTGGCGGTCAAGGCGCGTGCGACTTCCATGGTCTTCGATGTGTCGACGAAGGCAGCTTTGATACCGATTGGTTCAAGGACCTCACGTAAGAGCCTCGACGTGCCACCGTAGACAACGTCGGAGCAAACGACTTCATCCCCTGGGCCAAGGAGCGCCAAGAGAAGGGCCGTTGTGGCGGACATCCCCGTGGCAAAACAAACACTGTGTTGCGTTTGTTCCAGAGCTGCGATCGCTGATTCCAAGGCCGCCACTGTGGGATTTGAGGCGCGACTATAGGTGTGTTGCGCGTTTTCGCCTACTTCCTTTTGCGCAAATGTCGTTGATTGATAGATGGGCGTGATCATGGGGTTTGACGAGGCCAGAGTTTGGTGGCCGCCATGAATGGCGCGGGTCGAAAAACTGTGTATGGACGGTGACTGCATAACGTTAGGCCTTTACGAAACGTCTTGTTTTGGAAAATGAGCCGACAACAATGCACACGATCGTTCACGTCTTTGGCGGCTCAGTCTTAGTTGTCAGTGGTGTTTGCGCCCAGGCTCAGGCGCGCTCTGGTCGTTTGTCAAGCTCTGAGAGGAGCAGTCAATGACCGTGCGCATCCCCGACCTGGGCGGGGCATCTGCATCATAGTGTTGCGCATGGTTTGCATCATTGATCTCAAACTTCAGGAGGTTCACCTATGGAACCAGCGGAAGTATAGAGGCCAACTCCTGTGAGGCAAGACCCTATTTGTTTTCCTAGCGAGTTTGAATGAAGGCAAGTTATCTTCGCAAGGAAAGGGGCCCAACCATCCTGCTTAGTGCCGACGAAGAGCTGTGCAGGGGTCTTTGAATGCCGCTAGGATTGCTGGAATCAAACCGCCGATGGCACCCATGGCAGTTGCGAGTATGCCACCAGTCCAGAGAATTTTGGCATCGACTCGAAACGCGAATGCGACTTCGGTGAAGGTCTGCATGTTCATGGTGCCAGTTTCGACGCCATTAAAGGGTAAGACCATCAAAGCTCCCAGGATGCCGCCACTTGCTCCGATCAGAAACGCTTCAATGAAGAAAGCAAAGAAGATCGCAAAGCGGCCAAACCCAAGTGACAAGAGGATGCGAACTTCGCGGGTTCGAGAACCGATCGAGGCAAGCATCGTGTTGGTAGCTCCCAAGATAGCAGCAATGCCCATGATACCACTTAGCAAAGTAGCCAAGATAACCAGGACACCTCCCAACATGTTCTTCTGATCAGCAAGATAGGCGTTTTCCGTCATGACCTTGGCTGGCACACGTTTGTCATTTTCTAACTCGTCAGCCACTTCAGCAGGGTCAGTGCCAGGTTTCATTTTGGCGATGACGCGCTGATAGAAAGGGCGGTCCAAGGCGGCCCCGAAACGATTGACGTCGCCCCAGATCTCCGAACCGTAAGGTCCGTCGCTTTCGAAAATGCCTACGACCTTAAACGGCGTAATGTTGATAGTGAGAGTTTGCCCGATCTGGGAGTTGGCGATCCGGGAAGCCACCGCTCGTCCGACGATGATTTCGTCGGTGCCTGGTGCAAACCGTCGGCCGTCGATGATTCGGATCTTCTCTCCATGAATGTCGAACGTAGTTTGTTCGACACCCCGAAGTGGGACGTTCGTTTCTCCGCCACCAATACGATCCAAGAAAAGCGCCAAGTATGATTCGGCCGATGCCAGAGGTTTTCCGGAGGCGTCCTTTTCTACTTCCGGACGTTCCTTCTTCAAGATGTCACACTGGTCGACTTTGAGTGCGCTTTCACCTTCGCTTGTCGCGCCGGGTCGCATGTAGACCAAGACATCGTTGGACCCATTAGAAGCGTAGAGTTGGTCGAAGCCGTTTCGTAGTGCCATGATGGCGCAAAAGACCGCCACCGTGCATGCGATACCAAGGGCGCTAAAGAGTGAAGCGCGCCAGCGAACGGTGATACTACGCAGGGGGTAGCTGAGGGGGATGAGGGTCATTTCAAATCTCCGCCCGCAGGGCCTGTGCAGCATCAAGTCGCT
>JAJRYU010000174.1 GCA_024275615.1 Planctomycetota bacterium | reverse complement strand
CGGCACGGCCCTCGTCGCTAGCCTTCTCATCCTGCCTGCTATTCTGCGCGCACTGCACCGCGTTTGACCAGAACTCGAGCGTCTTTCGCAACGCCGAGATGCTCCATCTCTACCACCGGTACGACTAGCGAGTGAGTCACTTATTGTCTTCGAAATCACTGCTGCCCAGCAATACCAGAAGCTTGGCAATGCTCTGATATCCCTGGGCTCGGGCTTTCTCGCTGCCGTCTGCTGCTAGGATGATCATAGTTGGATAGGCAACGACTTTGAATTTCTCTTTCAGGTCTGAGCGCTCGTCGCCATCAATCTTCACGACTGTGAGGCCGATTTTCTTTGCTCGGTCGACGATCGCCTTGGAAGAATAGACCCAACGATCCATCGCCTTGCAAGGGCCGCACCATGTCGTTTCAAAGTCAATCAGTAGGTCTCTACCTCGTTTTTTCGCCTGAGCCCGTGCCACTTCCAGGTCTTTCAAGAAAACAAGGGGCTGACTAGCCCGAGTAGCTCGCATATCTTTCGCAAATCGGTTGCGCGATTCGGCCTCGGCGGCGGCTGTTGTTGAAGGTTTGAATTCTTCTAGGACAAGGTACTTCCCGGCGGTATCGAGCGAGGAGACCCGAAAAGCTCGCTCACCCAACCAAGCGTGGTCGTTCAAGCGACGGGATGCCGAAGAACGAAATAGGTCATCTGCACTCGGCGCCAGAAACCAGGAATCACGAAGATCAAAAATGCCGTCTAAATGCGCATCTGCAATGTAGATGTGCATCTTGTTTTCACCGAGCTGAAACGTACCCTGGTGCCATCCTCTGCGGGACCAACGGAGAATCTTCTTGGCTTGAGGTTCCTTGGGATCGTAGACAAACCAAAAACTGAGACTGTATTCTCGTTGCGACTGTGCCGGTCCCAAAGATAGAACAACGTCAGGAAAACTCGACCAGAATTTCTTGCGAGTCTCTTTGGGTTGGCACCGAGAGATTTCTCCTGGGTCCTCAACACCATCGTGATTCTTGTCGATCCACAAGCGGTCGAAATACTGAGTGCCGATGCTCTTGGACAAACCTATCTTGAACGAGGGAGTCCGCCCGCCATCCAAAGTGAGCGCTCCCGAAAGTCCCTTGCCTTGACCGTCGACGGTCTCGGTCAATAAGAGTTTCGCTCCTTTGGGACTCCACCTCAATGCATGTTTGCCGTCAGGAATGCGGTCTCGCAAGGAGACCTTGATGACTTGAAGAGTTGGACTCTTGTCAGCGGCGACAGATTGTCCCAAGGCGAATGGGCCCCAGAAAATGGCAGCGGAAAGAATGAGAGATTTGAGAAACATGGTTGCTCCGTTCCCAATTCAGAATCGACTTCAAACGCCCGCATGGGCAGTGTGTTTGAGCCGTTCAGCGTAGTTTCCTCTTGATTAATGATTCTAGTTGAGGTTTGGCAACGCCGCAAGCTGCAAAGGACGAAAAAGGCCCGTCAACCACATCGATTCTCCTGCGATCAAGCCGATTTGAAGTGATCCTGAGAACCCCGTACCGTAAGGCATGATTGACACCGCACATTTCGCCGGCTTTTGCGCCGCTCATGCCGTCCTGGGTATCTCTGGAGGTGCACCTCTGGCTCCTTTTGTCGTCATCCTGGGTTATGACGGCCAACCCGAGGTGCAACGTATGACCCAAGATCGTCTTGAAGAAGGGGTTGCGGCCGGTGTTGAAATTCTGGCTTCTCCTCCGGCGAAAACCGAAAGAGCCGTCCTCGTCTATGACAGCATCGTCACCTATGACGATGGCGAGAAAGATACAATCATGCTGGACGCACGGCAGTACGGCAAGAACCCTCTGTCCTTCACTTTGGCCATTCCCTATCGCCACCAGGACAAGGGGGAGCCTTTTGCCATCAGTCGACCGGAGTTCTTGGGGTTTTCTGGTCTTGAAGAAGCTGATCTTGCCAAACTCCTTGATCCGTTTTTCGAAGGCGTGGAAACCCACCCTGAAGGCGCGGCCATGTGGAACGCCCACATGGATCAAAGCGCTCCCGATGAAGATGAAAGCCCGAGTTAGGCAGATTCCGACCAAAGCGAATGTGTCTGTGGGGCACGGTTTGAGACCACGGAAGGCCCATCATAGCTGGAAGTTTGGTACTTCCTGGAACGTGAATAGTGGTTAGAATGGGTGCCGTTACCGAGGTTCCCATGAATACGAGATCCGTAAGACATCCTGACCTGCCTTCCTGCTTGAGCGAGTCCCTAAGCTCCTTTGGACTGTCGGGCTCGGAGTTTGGCGACCTCACTTACGAACAAGCCCACGGCTACTGCCAGCACTTGGCTGAAAACCACTACGAGAACTTCCACGTTGGCACCTGGCTCTTCCCGAAGGACGCCCGGGAACACGCCTACAACGTCTACGCCTATTGCCGTTGGTCCGACGACTTGGCCGACGAAACCGGCGACACCGAACAGTCCTTAGCTTTGCTCACTTGGTGGCGCGGAGAATTGCGCGAGTGCTTCGCCGGAACTGCGTCGCACCCGGTTTTTGTCGCCCTCAAAAAAACCGCAGATGTCTGCGGACTCGATGCCGAGCCCTTTCACCATCTCCTGGACGCCTTCGAACAGGACCAACGAGTGTTTCGTTATGAGTCCTATGAAGACGTCTTGGAGTATTGCACCAAGAGCGCTGACCCTGTTGGCCGTATCGTCTTGGCACTCCTGGGTTACACGGATGAAGAACGCCGCGCCCTCTCCGACAAGACTTGCACCGCTCTCCAGCTTGCCAACTTCTGGCAGGACGTCGAAAACGACTTGGTACGGGGACGGATCTATCTGCCGCTTGAAGACATGCGACGTTTCCATGTCAACGAAGAAGACTTGGCTATGCCCACCGCCAACGACGAAGTAAGAGAGCTCATCAAATTCCAAGTCGAGCGGACATTTGCCCTTTTCAATGAGGGTCTGCCACTTAGAAACATGGTAAGCGGCCGAGCACGCTTTGACATCGACCTTTTCTCTCAAGGTGGAATCGCCATTCTAAAAGCTATTGCGGCTTGCGACTATGATGTGCTGAGGCGTCGCCCCAAAGTGGGCAAGAGTGCCAAGTTCAGACTCTTGGCCGGAGCTCTCTTTCGCGGACTATTGAGTGGAGGCAAAAGAAACTAATGGCGGCGCTGGCTAACGGAATTGAAACCTCTGCCAAGTATTGCCGCGAGATCACACGGCGGTCAGCAACGAGTTTTTACTACGCCTTCAAAACCCTCCCACGGCGAAAAGCGAGAGCATTCGAAGTCATTTACGCTTTCATGCGAGTCTCCGACGACCTCTCGGATGATGAGACCATAGAAGATCGCCAACAATCGCTTGAATCATGGCGAGCTAATCTCGACACAGCCCTTGCTGGAGATACGACAGCTCACCCCATCATGCCAGCGCTGATGGATGTCTTGGCGGAATTTGCCATCCCTGCACAATACCTCCATGAATTGATCGACGGCACGGTGCAGGACTTGACGGTCACCCGTTTCGACGACTTCCCAGCCTTGTTTGACTACTGCTACAAGGTCGCTAGCATCGTCGGTTTAGTCAGTCTTCGTATCTTCTGCTTGAAGGAACCGTCGCAAGAGAATTGGCAACGGGCCGAGTCTTTGGCCATTGATTGCGGCCAGGGATTTCAGCTCACCAACATCTTGCGTGACATCAAGGAAGATCTGGGAAGGGACCGCATCTACTTACCCCAAGACGAGCTGGCCCAGTTTGGGATTTCAGAATCCGATCTCGCCTCTCAAATCTACGACGGCCGCTTCCTTGAGTTCATGCAATTCCAGTGTGCACGCGCTGAAGAATACTACAGTCAATCAGAAGCTCTGCTCGACATGATCGAAAAAGACGCCCGCCCTTGCCTGCAAACGATGCGAGGTATTTATCATGGCATCCTCACACGGATTGAGTCGGCGAATTATGACATTTGGAGCAAACGAGCACGGGTCCCTCTTGGTGCCAAATTAGGTATCGCCGCCCGGGCATTCTTGGACCGATTCCGTGGCTGAAAACCCCGTCGTTGTCGTTGGCGGTGGCATGGCCGGGATTGCGGCGGCCTTAACTCTGATCGAACGTGGGGAGTCCGTGCTCCTGCTGGAGAAGAAGTCCACTTTGGGCGGCCGAGCGTCCTCCTTCGTTGACCGTATCACCGGTGATGAAATAGACAATGGCCAACACGTGCTGTTGGGCTGTTGCACCAACGTCATTGATCTTCTTGGTCGACTGGGTGTCGACCATCTCATGGATTGGAGTGACTCATTTACATACATTGAACCAGGTGGAAGACGACACGATTTCAGACCTTCTTTCTTACCTGCGCCGCTCCATTTCGCACCTGCACTCTTGAGTTTTGGAGCCCTTCGGTTTTCAGAACGCCTTGAGGTCATTCGCGCTTTTGTCGTGCTCATGATGGCATCCAAGAAGAAACTCGACGTGTGGGCGCAAGACCCGATTCTCACTTGGCTCAAAAAATATGGGCAGTCAGCTGGTACGATCGCTCGATTCTGGCATCCTATCATCGTTGGTGCCGTCAACGAGGGTCTCGACGTAGCAGCGACTACTCCCTCACTTCAGGTCTTCTTGGAAGGTTTCATGCCGCATCGATTTGCGGCACGCTTGGGAGTGGCACAAGTAAGCTTGGAGAGACTCTTCGCAAAGCCTGCCCACGCGCACATCCTCCAGGCTGGCTCTTGTGTACGAACTCACTCCAAGGTTTCCTCCATCATCCAAAAGGACGAGAGACTCACGGCCCTGCGCCTTCAGGATGGCAGCACGATCGAGACCAGCCGTTGCATTTTCGCTCTGCCTCCGGAAGCTCTTGTGAAAATCGAATGTGGAGAAGGGCAAGAGATTTTATCAAAGGACTTCTTGAGTGGCTTCCGCCATGCCCCCATTGCTGGCCTTCACTTTTGGTTTGACCGCGCGTGCCTGGACCTTGACCACGCCGCTTTTCTGGACACAGAATTGGAATGGGTCTTCAAGAAGAACAAACCAGGAAAGAAGGCCCAACTCTTGGGCGCGAAAGAGAGGATTCAAGGTGTCATCTCGGCAGCTCACCATTTGCATGGACGCAGTCAACAAGAGATTATTGACCAAGCCCTGAAAGAACTGCGTTCCGCGATCCCGGCCTATGCCGAAGCAAAACTAATACACGGTTTGGTCGTGCGAGAGAATCGCGCCACACTTTCCCTTGATCCACGGACTGATTCGAATCGCCCTCCACAAACAAGTCCGGTAAGAGGATGCTTCCTGGCAGGAGATTGGGTGCAAACAGGGTGGCCCGGGACCTTGGAAGGTGCCGCGCGTTCCGGGCGCAGAGCAGCGGCCCTGGTCTTGGGTATCTCCTCATCTCAAACACTCACACCAGATTTGCCTAGGAGTCTTCTTGCTCGGATGATGATGCCCCGCATTCCAACCCCTTTAGTCGTTGTGCACGACCCCTGTTGAGACATGGCTAAAAGGCCGCTGTTGAATCCTGAGGCAAACGGTTATCGTAATGTGGAAATGGAGCATCATGGAAGCCAATCAGAACGAAGGATTCGAACGCGCGTATCAGTCGGAAGACTTCGCTGATTATTACGGTTCGAAACATGAGAGTTCAGCAACACTCCGCTTTCGCAATCGACGGGAAATCGCCATGTGGACGAAACTCCTTAGCCGCCTGCCAAAGTCATCCTCTATCCTCGATTGCCCGGCTGGAGCGGGGCGTTTTTGGCCTTTCTTGCGAAACATGACGAGCACTCTTGTTGCCGTAGATTCTTCAGCAGAAATGATGGGCCGAGGGCAAAAAGTGCAACAGGGATTCGCTCCCGACTCCTGTGAAGTCGCCATGGCGCAAGATCTCCCTTTCCCAGATAATTCCTTTGACCTAGTATTTTGCAGTCGCCTCCTCCATCACTTCCCGCAAGCCAAAGACCGCCAAGAGATCCTCAGCAGTTTCTCTCGTGTTTCCCGAGGTTACGTGGCGTTTTCAACTTGGCGCACCGGCAACTACAAGAGTCTGCGGAACAGTTTTCGCCGCGAAAACCAGACGCGATTCTTCGCCTCGATGGGAGATATCGAAAACGACGTGAAGGCTGCAGGTTTGACGCCTATTCACATTCAGCACAAGCAACGCTTGGTATCGCCCATCGTGGCGGTCTTGTGCCGTGTCAATGATTCGATGGCTTCAAAGAGCCGATCAGAGCCAGCGCGAGTTTCCTAGCGGCCAATTGAGAATGGCGCCTCAGCTTCAATAACTCCTGCCGCGTCGAACGGCTAAGGATCCCTTTCATCACAATCGGCAGCAACCTGAAACGTCTGCCATCAAAACTGTCTTTGAGGACGCGCGGTAATTCGTCAGTCAGGTCATCGCTCACCGCACGAAGTCCGAAATAGGGAATCCCTCGGTCCTGGCAAAACTGCAAAACATGATAGGTCTCCATGTCGATCAAATCGCCAGCACCGTCCTCGTGCATCTTTCGCTTGTCTTTGGCACCCAGTGGTTCAGGGACTGTCACAATTCTGGCATCCCTCAGGGTCGGTGTGGGCAAATAACTCATATCTATGGTCTGACTCTGCGAGCCGCAACGCACGCCATCGATGCGAGCAACATCGCCAAGCTGGAAACTGGGATTGATCGAACCGGCGAAACCAGGATTGATAATGGCAGCGGGATGAAGACCTGAAAGCGCGTCGCAGATATTCATTCGGCCGGGCCCAGTCACCACGACATCGTAGGAAATACAGCCGAGATTTAGGACAGACCGATGCCCGTCTCGGCTCAGATTCCAGCCTACTTCTGAGCAAGAGAGCCGCAGAGACGCCATTTCCTCTTTCATGGCAAATAGAATGAGAGGGCGTCTTGAGGAAGAATTTTCAACCATGGCTGGTGTCGGATCGTGAGACTTGGGGCCCACCCAGGAGTGACTTGGCACTCAAGAGCGGCTCCTTAGATTGTCGCTTCCCTGCGCTTTTCGGATTCACGATCATTTGAATCCCCCGTGATTGCATCTCGCCACATAGCCAACGCCGCGATGGGAAAGTAGAGGCGATAGAGATAGTACCGCAAATAGAAGACCTTGGGGAAACCTGTACCCGTCCAAAACTCCTCTTCCCATGTGCCGTCGGCGAGTTGAGTCTCGCACAAATAGTCGACGGCACGATGAGCCGCTGTGCCATTTTCTCTTCCCGTTGCAGCAAGGCCCATAAGGACCCAAGCGGTTTGGCTTGGCGTGCTCGGCCCAACCCCCTTCAAGCTAGGATCGTCGTAGGAAGCGATGCTCTCGCCAAAACCGCCATCTGGGTTTTGAATGGACTCAAGCCAATCGGCGCCACGTTGAATCCATGCCTCATTCATGTTGCAGCCGATCTCATAGAGACCGCGCAACACTTGCCATGTTCCATAGATGTAGTTGACACCCCATCGCCCATACCAGCAACCCTCGGGCTCCTGGTCGGCACGAATGAATGCGATGGCGGCAGGGACTTGAGGGTCATCCAAACCAATGCCAAACAAACCCATCATCTCCAACGTCCGGGCGGTAATGTCGGACGTCGGCGGATCAAGCATGGCATTGTGATCGGCGAAAGGCACGTTGGTCAGAAGCTGGCGATTGTTGTCGCGGTCAAATGCCCCCCAGCCGCCGTCCCGAGACTGCATGGCCCGCACCCACTTCATAGCCCGTGCTAGGGCTGGCTTCGCTTCCGGCATCTCAGCCCGCTTCAAAGCCATCATGACCATGATGGTGTCATCCACGTCCGGATAGTGTTCGTTGGCATATTCGAAATACCAACCTGTTGGTTCGACATCGCGAACTTTGTGTGACCAGTCGCCGTGGTTGCGCACTTCCCGCGCCAAGAGCCACCTTGAAGCGTTCTTCACACAATCTTTCGTGTCGTGGCCCGCCAGGACCAGGGAATTCACGGCGATCGCTGTATCCCAAACAGGTGAGTGACACGGTTGGATACGGATTTCATTGTCATCACCCTTGACCCGAAGCCCCTTCAAAGACCTCTCAGCCATCCGAAAATGTGGATCGTCTTCTGGGACACCTAGTTCACGAAAGGCCACGAGGGAATTGGCAATGGGTGGAAAGATCCCCCCTAAGCCATCGCTGTCCTCGAAACGATCCTTTATCCAGTCCATGGCCCGATTGATGGCCAGTTTGCGAAGTGGCCGAACCTTGAGCTTGCCGGTGACACTCTCCGCGAGTTTTGCAGCTTTGTCGATCGAAGAGAAGAACAGTTGCCACGACTTCGAAGTCCCTTCGACTTTGCGTTTCTGGTAGTCCGGGGCCAAGTCAAGTGGAATGCGTAGCTCATCAATCGAAGCGTAGGCTGGCGCCTGGCGTAAGGGTTTCTTCGCCCAAATGATGGAAATAGGGATGACGATTGTTCGTGACCAACTCGACATTTCATAGATGTTGAAAGGGAACCACCTGGGAAAGAGAATCAGCTCTGGAGGAACGGCAGGGCATTCCCGCCACTCCACTTGGCCAAACAAAGCCAAAGTAATTTTGGTGAAAGTATTACAAGCATCGATCCCACCAAGCCGCAAGATCCTCTTGCGGGCCATTGTCATGTGAGGGGCCTCTGGGTCGTCCCCAAAAAGTTTGAGCACAAAATAGGCCTTTACTGAGGCGCTGACGTCCGAAGGCCCTCCCGGATATAGGGAGAATCCGCCCTTTTCGTTCTGCTGGCGCCTAAGAAAGTTGAGGCATTGGGCGATTTCGTCCTTGTCGCGCTCCTCCCAACCCATGAAATAGAGGCAGAGAACATACTCTGAAGATAATATTGTATCTCCTTCAAGCTCGCCCACCCAGTGTCCGTCGTGGTTCTGAAGCTCAAGCAGCGCGTTAACAGCCCTGGAAAGCACGAGTTCCGGGAGTCTCACCCCTTCAGCGTCGACGCTCTCAGTATTTTCTAGATCGGCCATATACCTGAACCTGCGATAAGGACATCCACACCAACTACAAACTCGAAGCAACGAAGACTCGAGGGACAGCCATCGTTCCTCGATCTCATGTATAGATTTTCGCAGCGCAGTCTATCAACCGACTTACGCAATCTTACGAGCACTGAGATTTAGCATTTGCACGTCGGTTTGCAAGGTATCCCATGCTGGAGACGGCAACAGAAAAGCCCCGGGAAGACGCCTTGTTATGGGCGGGATTGGAGGCTATTTGTTGAGTTCGGTATTGTCCAAGTGCAGCCTTTGTCCTTTTCAGGATGCAAATTTGTTAACTAACTACGTCACAAAGACTTGTGAAGATGTTAGTATTTCCGACGAGGTGGATCTAAATCCATGAAAGTCAACTTAGCAGAACCGCGCGGATTTTGTGCCGGAGTTGAGCGTGCCATTCGCATTGTCGAACTGGCCCTTGAACGCTACGGGGCTCCCGTTTACGTGCGCAAAGAAATCGTCCACAATCGCACCGTCGTTGATGGCCTCAAACCCAAAGGAGCCGTCTTTGTCGAAGAGTTGGATGAGGTCCCTGCGGGAGCGGTCACGGTCTTCAGCGCTCACGGCGTTTCTCCAGCCGTTCGGCAGGACGCTATAGATCGAGGGCTTAGAGTCTTGGATGCCACCTGCCCATTAGTTGCGAAAGTACACATTGAGGTTCTCTCGAACGTCAAGAACGGCACAGAAATCATCTTGATCGGGCATGCCGGCCACGAAGAAGTCGAAGG
>JAJRYU010000173.1 GCA_024275615.1 Planctomycetota bacterium | reverse complement strand
TAACGGATGCGGCGATAGGGTTCATCCATGATTAGGAAAACCGGACGTCCGATCGCGGCTGCATGCTCGTCGATGAGAGCGCCGATCTGATCGACAAGGGACTTTTTGTAGACAACTCCCGAAGGGTTGTTCGGGGTATTGAGGATCAAGGCCCTTGTCTTGGGAGTGAGGGCGCGGCGGATCGACTCCAAGTCCGGTTGGAAATCGTCATCGGTATCGACAAAAACAACGCGCCCGTTGTGGTTGCCGACGTAGAACAGGTATTCAGGGAAATACGGTTTGAGAAGTAGAACTTCATCTTGGCTATTTAGGATGGATTTCAAGAGTACATTGAGTCCACCTGCGGCTCCGCACGTCATTATGACATGCTCAGGACAAAGCCCAGGGCCATGGACTTCTTGGAGCTCTTCGGCGATGTGTTGGCGTGTGTCCAATCGACCGACGTTTGTCATGTAGCGATGGTCGGCTGCTTCAGACTCCTTTGCTACCTCGACGAGAGCCTGAAAGAACTCAGGTGGAGGTGGGGCGCTCGGGTTGCCAAGACTGAAGTCAAAGACGTTCTCAGCGCCAACTTTGGCCCGAAGTCGGTTCCCTTCTTCGAACATCTGGCGAATCCAAGAAGCGGATTTGATCGCATCTTGCATGGGTTGGGCAATCAGTTTTTCGCTGTGATCTTGCATAGACGTCCTAAACACCCAAATACCTTGGACAAAACGAGCTTGGCTACGCGTGGCCCGATTTCCACCCCTAGACTCCTCGAAATCGGGCAGCCCGCGGGCAGGTTTCCCAGTTTACGCAAATACCGGCGCTGTACCAGTAGAGGAGTCGCTAAAGAGAACGGCAATGAGTATGATTCGCCCTCAAACCGGACGAGAAGTAATGACAAACTCCCAGAATGACAACCTTGCTGTCAGCCTAGTTGTGGGTACAGCAGGACATATTGACCACGGAAAATCGAGCCTGATCGAACAACTGACAGGGACTCATCCCAGTCGGTTGAAAGAGGAACAGGAACGAGGCATGACGATTGACATCGGTTATGCCGAGTTTCCGGTGGCAGCGGGCCTTACGGCCGGTATTATCGACGTCCCTGGCCATGAGAAGTTCATTCGTAATATGGTTGCTGGCGCGACAGGGGTTGATTTTGTCCTCCTGGTAATCGCTGCCGATGACGGCGTCATGACCCAGACCCGTGAGCATCTTCAGATCTTGAGAATCTTGGGGGTTGAACATGGAATGACCATCATTACCAAGATCGATGCCGTCGACGAAGAACTCCTGTTCATGGTCAAAGAGGATGTCGCGGAATTCCTTGAGGGAACGTTCCTTGAGAAGTCGCCCATGTTCTGTGTGTCCAATACCACAGGGGCCGGTATCGATTCGGTCAAGGAAGCTCTCAAGAAAGCGCTTTCTGGACTCCCGGAAAAAGATGTTTCTGGTGTCTTTCGCATGCCCATCCAGCGGACGTTCTCAATCCCAGGTCATGGTACGGTTGTGACTGGTGTACCGCTTTCCGGTTCGGTCGCACCAGGCAGCGAGTTGGAGGTCCTGCCGAAAGGTCTGAAGACAAGAGTGCGGGCCTTGCAGGTTCATCACCAACCGGCGGAAGAAGCCCATGCTGGCCAGCGAGTGGCCCTCAATATCGTCGACATTAAGCATCGAGAAATAGAACGTGGAGACGTCATTGCTACGCGAGGGTTCTTTTCCGCCGCACAGTTCCTTGAGGCGCGACTCACCTATCTCGATCATTTCGACCAACCGCTGCGCAATGGCATTCACGTCCGTTTTCATTTGGGGACCGTCGATGTCGGAGGCACCCTCGTTCTTCTTGACAAGAAGGTTGCACTACCAGGTGAAGAAGTCTTGGTTCAGGTGCGCTTAGAAGAACCTGTCGTTTGCGCTGCTGGTGACCCTTTTGTGGTCCGCCAAGCCAGTCCGGTGATTACGCTTGGCGGTGGTCGGGTTCTTGGGGAAACGAAATGGAAATTCAAGAGGTTTCGAAGTTGGCTCAATGAGAACATTGCCAGCAAAGAAGAGCATCTTGACGATCGGACAGGTTACCTAGAATACGTCGTTCGCAGTGCTGGTAAGCGAGCGGTCCCGATTCATGACATTTCCAGGACTTTGAAGCTCTCTCATGAAGAGACCAAGAGCGTGGTCGCGTTGCTGGAAAAAAGGGGCCGTCTCAGACCTCTGGAGAACGGCAAGAGTTGGATCCATCTGGACATGTTCCGTGCTGCCCTCAAACAAGTCGACAAGGCGGTGATGGCGATGCATGAAGCGGAGGGGCTATCTGCTGGTTTTCAAAATTCTCAAATTGTCAAAGTCACAAAACTCGAAATCGCCGTCGTCGAAGCGGTGACTGCTGAGTTGTGCGTGCGTGGTAAGTTCTCTCTACTAGGCGCAGGTAAGATGCGTCACAGCGACTTTCGAGGCGGTCTCTCAAGAGAAGACATGAAGTCAGTCACCATCATTGAGAAGATGCACGCTGATGATCCATTTAAGGCACCCATTCGTTCAGTCATCGTTGAAGAACTGGGGAAACCTGAAAAGAAAATCAAGGCTCTCATGCAGTGGTTGATTCAGATGGGGAGGCTGGTTTCGTTGACGCCGGACTTAGCTTTGCACATTGATGGCGTCATCAAGGCAGAACAACTCCTTATCCAACGCATCATCAAGAAAGGTGCCGTGAGTCCTGTAGACTTCAAAGAAGAACTCGGTGCCAGTCGCAAGTACGTCATCCCACTCCTTGAATACTTCGACAAGAAGGGTCTCACCCGTAGAGACGGCAACGAACGCAAACTCACGGATGGTTGGCGAAAATTTGCTTTCGAAGAATCCGTCACCGCCCCGAAGGACTAACCAATACCGAAGCCGTAGGCCCCAAAGTCCTTGCGGGTTTCAGTTAAGCACTCTTGGCACGCCGCTTGGTTTCGGAAGTGGCAATGAACCATGTGACGATGATGGCAAGAAGTACATCAATCCACATCCAACTCGGCCCTTCAAGGGTGACTTGGTTGTAGGCAGATCCCACGGCAGTCAGTATGCCAATGATCCAAGCCAAAACGGCCGGATGCGAATGAGCCATGCGCGCAGAGATCCAACCACCTACTCCGGCCTGCCCGACATGAGCCACTAAGACGACGAGAAATGCACGTGCAGGTAGGGTGGCTACGTAAGCCTTCATCTGACTTGGATCCTGCATGTCAACACCATCACCCATCGGAAAAAGTACATAGGAATTGAGAAAGATGAATCCCATGTTCCACGACATTCCCATGACCAATCCGACAAGCATGGCAAGTATGTTCCGCAACATCTCTCATCTCTCCCGAAAGCAACAGACGTCCTTTGATGGCTCAATGGAGGATAGAGGATTGTCGGCGTGAGTGCCAGCAGGAGATATTGTTCGCGTTTGTACGCCGTGAGCGGACAAGGGCCTCGCCTCTCAGATCAAGGCGCCGAATAACAACCTGGGTCCAACCACGTTCGTGCTTTTCACCGTGAACGCTTGGAGCGGAGATTGCTGGAAAGCTATTGGTTGGTGGGCGGCGTCCCAGATTCCTCATTGGACTCCTTGTCGCTCTTGAGCTGGAGCTGAGTCTTGCAGTAATACATCGAAATAGCCATCACCACGAATGCGACTGGAATCGACAAGACGCTGGCGACGAGGGTTAATGTTCCGATGGTGACAACCACAGAACCAAAGACGATCCTTGCGGCTTCATTCAAGGGGACGAAGCGAAGGAATGCGATGCTGAACGGGAAAGCGATAATCGTTCCAGCCAAGACACCCATCATCATGATCTCAAAAACCGCAGGGCCGAAGATGTTGCCGCCCCAGCCACCACTCAGGGCCGATGAAAAAACCTGAATTGCAAACACAAAAGTGATGCCAGCAACAAATGAACCACCAAATGAAAAGAATGCCAGATCGACAAGGCTGTTTTTTGTGGGTTGAGCAGTTTCACACTGCTTGATGTCGGAAGGCAATCGAGGGTTGTTCATTTTGGCACTCTGATTCATTGCTCTTTCCCAAGGCCTCGCCAGGATTGGGCTCCGACGAGCTATGACTTACTTTCGTCTGGCTTTTTCTTCTCCTTTCGAAAACTTTATGCGGGTTTGCCGGCATTGTTGGTGAGACCGTGGCCAAGTGCGGGACCATAGGGCTTGACCTCTTCGTCACGCGCACATCGTCCCTCGATGTTAAGCACTCTGCTCCCATTGAACATGCAATGAGAGTTCTTGAGAAGTCAAAAAACAACTTTTGGTTCCGACTTGGTGCGGTTGGGCGAATTCTTGGCTTCTTGAGGTCGGTTACTTCTTGACCTTTGCCCCTGGAAGAGGCCAGCGTCGTTTCTGGGCTTCGATGAGAAAGGCGAGATTGATGCGATTCAGAAGTTCAGTGCCACGTTCCAGGATCCTCTTGCGCTGTTCTCTGGCTGAAGCGCTGCGATCCAAAACCTGGGTTGCGGCTGCCAGGGCGTTTTTTCTATGCATAGCGAATTCTCTCTTAAAACCGCCGAGTTTAGGGGCATTCTCGAGGCGCCATGGATCATCCTTGGGTGCTCTTTGCAAAGTTCCTTCGGCCCATTGAATACGATCGCCAATCGAATGAGTTGATGTGACCAAACTGTTCTGGTTGGAATCGGCGGCATTGTAGGAATCCAAGATGGGTTGGAGATCCTTGGCAACGGACACGCATGTACCGCGGGCTAAGTCGACCATGCGCCCGTCAACTTTTGCACCGATCATGGCGTTTGACAACTCGTCGGTCCAATAACGACGGGCGTCGTTGATG